>NZ_JCAXEC010000024.1:0-31065 GCF_059758715.1 Sphingobacterium sp. GQ94 | reverse complement strand
CAAACTTTCAGTATGATCATTGCAAATCTGCGCTGAGAGCGTTTAAAGCGATATTATAAACAAAAAAAGCGCTATTTCTAGCGCCTTTCGTGATCCCGCTGGGATTCGAACCCAGGACCCATACATTAAAAGTGTATTGCTCTACCAGCTGAGCTACAGAATCATTTTCTTTTAAAGTACCCCTTTCTTGTTTGGAGTGATGCAAAGGTAGAAAAATCTACAATATGCTCCAAATAAATTACACTATAATTTAGGTTTGACCAAATAAGTGCTTGTCTCTCAGTTTGAAAAAGTACAATTTAGTTAAATTTAGCACAAATTATTCGAGGTGAACCATTGATGTCATTTAAAATTTCAACCTCACAGAACCCTTTTTTAAATAATAGGTCTTGGATTTCTTGAGCTAAGTATTGATTAATTTCAAAATATAACTTTCCTGTTTCTTTTAAATGAACCAATGCAAATGAGCTGATATAATCATAAAAAAGTAAAGGAGTTTCATCTTCCACAAATAGAGCAGTATGTGGTTCAAATTGTATAACATTTTTATGCATTTCTTTCATCTCCTGAAGGGTAATGTAAGGAGGATTGCTTACAATGATATCGTAAATTTGATCTGTAAAAATAAGGTCCCATTCCAAAATATCAATGCACCTTAAATCAATGTTAGTTTGGTTGTTTAGTGCATTTATTTTTGCTATCTGCAAGGCTTCTTTTGATATGTCAATAGCAGTTACTGCAGCGCTTTTTAAATGTTTTTTTAAACTAATTGCTATACAGCCAGTACCGGTACCAATATCAATTATGTCTAAACCCATTATTCCTTTATTTTGATTGATAATCAAGTCAACGAGCTCCTCGGTCTCTGATCTGGGAATTAAAGTATCTTCGGTAACCTTAAAAGTCATCCCATAAAAGGGTGCTTTTCCTAGTATCTGCTGAATAGGTTTGCCTGATTTTAATTGATTTAGAACACTTAATAAAACTTTTGAATAAGACGGATTTAATTTTTCAGCATATTTTACATTCAATTGAGTCTTGGAGATTTTTAGAAAATCTGTAGCGGCTATTTGAAAAAGACTTAAAATCTCATCCTTGTCATATAGGTGAGCAAGATTATCTACATATGTTTTTCTGATCTCTAATAAAGTATGCATAAAGCAAAACTACAAAAATAAGCTGTTTTTATGGATTTATTAATAGTTTTGTGGCATGATGAATTACCATGAACAATACATGCAGCGCTGTTTAGACTTAGCAGTTCTTGGTTTAGGCAAAACTAGCCCTAATCCTATGGTAGGTGCTGTTATTGTCTATCAAGATCAAATTGTCGGGGAGGGGTTTACCTCTCCATATGGAGGAGCTCATGCTGAAGTAAATGCTGTTAAGCAGGTAATTCAAATATTCGGTGAGGGTACATCAAGAGAAATGTTTAAAAAAAGTACGATGTACGTAAGCTTAGAGCCGTGTTCTCATTTTGGTAAAACTCCTCCCTGTGTGGATCTTATTATAGAAATGGTTTTTAATAAAGTTGTCATTGCTTGTCAAGATCCTTTTAGTAAAGTAAATGGATTAGGTATTCAGAAACTACGTCAGGCGGGTATTGAGTTGGAAGTTGGCATATTGGAAGAAAAAGCTAAATGGGTAAACAGAAGGTTTTTTACCAAGATAAATGAATTTAGGCCTTACGTAATTTTGAAATGGGCAGAAACCTTTGATGGTTATTTTAGTCCGATTGATTCTAGCAAAAAATGGATTTCAAATAAAGCAAGTACACAGCTAGTGCATAAATGGAGGTCCGAGGAAGACGCGATATTAGTAGGTAAGACAACTGCTGTATCTGATAACCCAAGTTTGACGGTTAGAGAGTGGACTGGCAAAAATCCCAAAAGGGTGTTAATTGATAAGAATTTAGAAATATCCATGGAATCCAACCTATTTGACCATTCCTCAGAAACAATAGTTTTCAATGCGATTAAGACGGACTGGCAATCACATTTAAAATATATTGAATTGGAGAACTTTGATCTCTATCTTCCACAACAAATCTTATATCAATTGTATTTAATGGACGTACAATCTCTTATTGTTGAGGGTGGGAAAAAAACCATAGAACAATTCATTAATTCCGGACTTTGGGATGAAGCTCGAATATTTATCTCACCTGATTCTTGGCAACAGGGGATAAAGGCACCAGATTTATCTGGAAGACTAAGAGACCAGGAGCGGGTTGGTTCAGATCTACTTAAGATTCTCTCAAGAGTTTAATACTCAACTTCTATGATTTTAAGATTTCAGCAATTTCTAGAAATCCTTTTTCAGCGGCGAGATTAGAAGGGGTTTGACCATAATCATTCTTAAAGTGAATATCAGCACCATTCTCTAATAAAATGATAATCATTTCAATATTTCCTTGTTGTGCCGCTATATGAAGAGGAGTAATGCTTGAAGATTGTAAAACATTTACATCTGCTCCTGCTTCAATTAACATCTTTGCTATTTGATCATGACCATTACTCAATGACGAATGTATTGGATATACATTATATCCATTTTGAGAAACTGCATTTGGATTCGCATGGTGTCTCAACAAAATTCTAGAGATATCTTCTTGACCAAAATGTGCAGCAATACCAATTGGGAAGAATCCGTGAGTGGATAATTCATTAATTACCTCTGGATTTTCATCAATCATCAATTGAACTTGCTGGGTCAATCCTGCAGAACAAGCTTCATGAATTGTGATGTGTTTAACATATTTAAGGATAACCTGAACTATTTGAGTTTTATTGTAGTAACAAGCTAACAGTAAAGGAGTGATACCGTGACTCGTATTTTCCTTAACAAGATGAGGTTCTTTACTAAGCAATAAATCTAAATCTTGATGATTACCGGTCTCAATATACTCTTCCAATACAGTTAAACTCATAAGTCTTAGTTTTGAATACGAAATAAATAAAAAAAAGTTAATTAATGGTGGTAAGATCAATAAAAAATGAAAAAGAGTTCAAAGGAGCAATTTGTTTCTTTTTTGTAATGATCAAATTAAAACGATGCTTTCAAAGTTTAATTATAATACTAATCAAGAAATTTTGAATGGAATTGAAAGTTCATTTTAAAACGCAACGGTCATCTTTAAGAGTTATTTAAATTTACTCAGCGCTTTTCTTTAGCTTTGTAAATATGGTAAAGAAGAAAAAAATTGTCATAGCTGTTACAGGAGCTAGTGGATCGATTTACGCCAAAGTGCTTTTGGACAAATTATCCGGATTATTTAATCAAATAGAAGAAATCGGGGTGGTCATGTCAGATAATGCGAAAGATGTTTGGACATATGAACTAGGTACATCAGATTACACTGATTATCCCTTTAATTTTTACCAAAAAAATGATTTTATGGCACCGTTTGCATCTGGATCTGCAAATTTCGATACTATGATTGTTATTCCATGTTCAATGGGCACCCTTGCTCGAATAGCACATGGGGTATCATCGGATTTGACCACTAGATCAGCAGATGTTATGTTAAAGGAAAGACGAAAATTAATTTTAATCACTAGGGAAACACCATTGAGTTTAATTCATATCCAAAACATGCAAATTGTCACGCAGGCTGGGGGAATAATTTGTCCTGCGACCCCGTCATTCTACAGTAAGCCAACCACTTTCGAAGCCTTAGCTGCAACAGTAGTAGACCGAGCTTTGGAGATGGCCGGTTTTGAGGTGGATACCTTTAGATGGGGAAAGTAGCTTTTTGTCTTTTTTGTAACATGTTTTCAAATGATTTTGTATTTTTGGTCTTTAATGAAAAAGCAGTATACATTTTCGCTAAAAGCGTTTTGTTACATGGAGCAGGTTTTTGAGAATCCTCAAAAAAACACAACCACTCTAATGCAAGCTCATTTTTCCAAAATAAACAAGAATCATTCACCAATTTTTTTTGATTATCAAACTAATTCATGGCAACATTACTAATAACTTCTGCAACATTGGTTTCAGCAACCCATCCACTGCATCTCAACACTGTCGATGTATTTATCAAAAATGGAAGGATAGAACAAATCGCAAAAAAATTAAATTTGGATGAAAAGAACTTGCAGATCGTCGATGGGAAAGGTGCTTTTCTATCGGTTGGTTTTTTTGATTTAAATGTCAATTTTGGGGAACCTGGATTAGAAACTAAAGAGGATCTAAAAACAGGTACTGCGAGCGCTTTAGCTGGAGGATTTACAGCAGTTGCTGTGCACCCCAATACCGCTCCTTCAATTCATAGCCGATCAGAGGTTTCATTAATAATAAACTCTGCTAAAGGAAATATTGTTGACGTTTATCCAATTGGCGCGGTGAGTCGTAAACGTGATGGAAATGAGTTGGCCGAACTGTATGATATGAAAATTACGGGAGCTGTTGCTTTTAGCGATGGTGATCACAGCATTCAGCAAGCAGGGTTAATGAGTAGGGCATTGCTTTATGCAAAAGGATTTGATGGATTAATTATGTCATTTCCTCAAGACGAATCTATTGCTGGCGGAAATGTAATGAATGAGGGCTTAATGAGTACTTTCTTAGGTATGAAAGGAATTCCGAATCTTGCTGAATCTATAATGGTTTCTAGAGATTTGTTTTTAGCAGAGTATAATGAAGCTCCCATTCATTTTTCGACAATCTCAACGGAAGAATCAGTAGAACTAATTAAACGTGCTAAAGCTAAAGGTATTAAAGTGAGTTGTGATGTGGCTGCTCACAACTTGGTATATACTGATGAAGAAGTGGAAAGTTTTAACAGCCATTATAAAGTAAGTCCGCCATTAAGAACTAAAAGAGATGTGAAGGCACTTGTAAAGGGATTAAAGGACGGAGTGATTGACGCAATCGTGTCACAACACACTCCACATGAAATTGAATTTAAAAATGTGGAGTATCAAATAGCCAAAAATGGAATTATAGCAAGTCAAACTGTTTTACCACTCTTGGTTAAAGCTGGGTTATCTGCTGAAATCATTGTGGACAAGCTTGTAAATGGTCCTAGAAAGGTACTGAATATGGAAATTCCACAAATCAATGAAGGAGAACAAGCTAATTTAGTTTTGTTTAGTACTTCTAAAAAGTGGATATTTGATGATACAACTAATAAATCTAAATCTGCTAATAGTCCACTTATTGGGCATGAGTTGATTGGGAAAGTTATTGCGGTCGTTAATAATAATCAATTAAACGTCAATTAATTAAGATGGATAATAAACTAAAAAAAGCCTTAGAGACAAGTGTTTCTACTTATGCAGAAATTGAAAAAATAAGCTCTTCAGAATTTCTAAGTACATTGGTAGCAATATATAATGGAGACCAGTCCTTTATGGATAAAGTGTCTGCTTTAGATTCTGCTTTTGATGATAACCAAAAATTTGAAGAGCTTCGGGAATACTGTTTTGATCTTTTAATGATTAATTTCTTTGCAGACGATGTTCAGAAATTGGAAGCTGATTATTTAGAATCACCTGAATGGGAAGCAATTGAAGAGGAAACGATTGATCGTGGATCAGAACTTTTGAATATTTTATTATATCTGAAAGAATGTTCTGATGATGAAATAGAACCATCTCTTGAGGATTTTTTAAAAGAATTCTTATTAGTGGAGGAAGATGAGTTTCAGGATGAGTATAATATTTATGAAAAAGTTATTGCGAATCAAATCTTGGTTGAAAGTTCATTCGAAGAGATTGCTAAAATTGCTGATTCAATTGACCCTGAAGAAGAAATCTCAGAATTGTTTTACCCAATGGTGTCTTTTTTTAATGAACCAAAGCCAAATCAAGAACAACTGGATGAATTCACAAAAAATGCTTCCAACAAGGCTCTATTTACGGCTTTGTATAAGTTAATTATAAATTTTAACAACTAAAATAATGGACCAAGTCATTAGTAAAACAAGATTAGTGAAAATGAAGGCGCTGTTATATGGCGCTATATTGGGAGTAATTTCACTTATTCTTTCAATTGTTTCACTTTATATATCAAAATCGGCTAGTTCGCTTATAACCTCATCCGTTGTAAATTTCATTGTCAATTATGTCTTTTTTCTGGCTATAGCGGTGTATTTTATTCTGCAACTTAGAAAATTGATTGGAGGCTATTGGAGTTTTTCCACTGCTCTAAAGAATATTTTTATCATGTTTACGATTTCTACTGCCATCGGTGTTGTAGGTATTAATATAGTTAACATGGTCAACCCTGTACTTCAAGAAGAGGCTATTGATAATACAATAAACTTAACGATAGAAACATTAGAAGCCGCTGGTTCGCCAGATGAACAAATTGATACAACTATTGAGCTTTTAGAACAGCAGAAGGAGTCATTAGGTTCTATAACGATTGGTTTTATTTTAAGAGGGTTAGTCATATCATTGATACTTTATTTTGTCCTGGCAACAATTTTTGCAGCGATATTTAAAAAAGAAAAATTAATGTTTCAAGTGCAATCCAACCAGATTGATGAAGATCAATCTATGAATGAAAATAAAGAAGCATAATTACCTCAAACGTTTATATGATAAAGGTATCATCGAAATATGATACCTTTGTTCTTTGTTAATTTATGGATATATCAATAGTAATACCTTTATTTAATGAGGAGGAATCGCTCCCAGAATTATGCGCATGGATAAAACGCGTAATGGATGCTAATAATTTTACATACGAGATTTTATTAGTTGACGATGGAAGTAAGGACAGATCTTGGCAGGTAATCCAATCCTTAAAGAAGGAAAATGATCATATTAAGGGTATCCGATTTCGTAGAAATTATGGAAAATCTGCTGCTTTAAATGTTGGTTTTGTAGCTGCCCAAGGAGAAGTTGTTGTTACAATGGATGCTGATCTTCAAGATAGTCCTGACGAGATTCCCGAGTTGGTTGATCGAATAATGAATAAAAATGCAGATCTGGTATCCGGTTGGAAAAAGAAGCGATATGATCCAATAACAAAGACTCTACCCACAAAGTTGTTTAATTCTGTGACAAGAAGTATGTCCGGCATAGATAATCTTCACGATTTTAATTGCGGTTTAAAGGCTTATCGGAAAGATGTAATAAAGAGCATTGAAGTATATGGTGAAATGCATCGTTATATTCCAGTGTTGGCCAAATGGGCCGGCTTCAATAATATTCAAGAACAAGTAGTACAACATTACCCAAGAAAATATGGTTCTACTAAATTTGGTCCAGGTAGATTTGTTAAAGGCTTTCTTGATTTAATGTCTATTTTCTTTGTAGGGAAATTTGCGAAAAGACCAATGCACTTTTTCGGGCCTTTAGGAGTGTTGAGTTTTTTGATAGGTTTTTGTATTACTGTTTATTTAATTATTGAGAAATTAATGAGCATTGCTAATGGTTCAGCCTATAGAAATATAACTGATCAACCATTATTTTATTTATCCTTAGTGGCCATCTTAATCGGATCACAACTGTTTTTGACGGGTTTTGTAGCTGAACTAATTTCGAGAAATGGATCAGATAGGAATAAATATCATATTGATCAAGTAATTTAATATGTTTTTTTCTATTATAATTCCACTTTATAATCGACCAATAGAGATTAAGGAACTATTGACATCATTAGTACATCAGAAAAATCAGAATTTTGAAATTATTATTGTTGAAGATGGTTCCAGCTTAAAATCTGATCATATTGTAAATCAATTTACTGATAAACTAAATATAAAGTATTTCTTTAAAGAAAATCAGGGCCAAGGATTCGCAAGAAATCTAGGTTTTGAAATGGCAAAAGGCGATTTTTTCATCGTTTTTGATTCAGATATTATAGTGCCGGAGGATTATTTGGAACATGTAGAGCACGGGATCAAAAAAGAACATTTGGATGCTTTTGGCGGACCTGATGCTGCACACAGTTCTTTCAGCCCTATTCAAAAAGCTATTAGTTATTCTATGACAAGTTTTTTTACTACCGGCGGAATTCGGGGTCGTAAAAAACATGTGGGTCAGTTTCATCCCCGAAGCTTTAATTTAGGAATTTCACGAGAGGTTTGGAAGAAAACAGGAGGGTTTAAGCTATCAAGACGATCTGAAGATATCGAATTTAGTATTCGGATGATTCAAGAAGGTTTTAAAGTTGGCCTGATTTCTCAGGCCTTTGTTTATCATAAAAGAAGAACAAGTTTTAAGCAATTTTATAATCAAACTTATAATTTTGGCAAGGGCAGAATTGATATCTACACATTATATCCTTCTGAATTAAAGATAGTACACTGGCTTCCAGCAATATTCTTTACAGCACTCTGTCTTCTATTGATGTTAAACGTAATCAATTTGTTGACTATGAATGAAATATATGTTTTTAATCAGCTTGCTTGGTTTGGAAATTCTTTGATTTTTTTATACACCTTTTTCCTTTTCATGCATGCCTTATTTGTTTCTAAAAATTTACAGGTTGCCGCATTGTCAGTAATTGCTGCCTATACACAATTATGCGCGTACGGTGCAGGCTTTATATCCCAGTTCGCTTATAAATTTTTATTGATCAAAAAAAATACAACTCAGGATTGATAAATTCATTCCGCTTTATTAAATTGTCACATATTAAAACGCATGATCCCATTGACTCAGAATAGTTTAGACAAACTAGAGGTTTTGCTTAAAGATTTAGGATACCGTCTCCGTTATGAAAGAGGTTCATTTAAGACAGGCTCATGTATTTTACAAGACTCAAAGGTTATTGTTATTAATAAATTTTCAAATGTAGATACGAAAGTCATGTCTTTGTTGCAGATTCTTCAAACAATCCCTACTGATGAGAGTCTAATCAATGAAAAGCTAATGCCCTTTTACAAAAATATAAAACACACAAAAATAGCGATTTGAGAATAACATTTTTAGGGACAGGCACTTCACAAGGTGTTCCAGTTATTGCATGTTCCTGTGAGGTATGTCAATCCACAGATAGCCATGATAATAGACTACGGTCTTCTATACTTATTGAGTATAATAAGTATGCTATTATAGTGGATACTGGCCCTGACTTCCGATACCAAATGTTACGTCAGGGAGTAAAACAGTTGGATGCAGTCTTGATGACCCATTCTCACAAAGATCATGTAGCTGGTTTGGATGATATTAGGGCTTTTAATTATCAGCAGCAACAATCCATTCCGATCTATTCTAACAAGGCTACACACGATGCCTTACGCAAGGAATTCTATTATGCTTTTAGTGATTTTAAATATCCAGGGATTCCTCAGCTAGAATTAGAGGAGATCTACCCAGGACAGTTTTTCGAGTTATATGGAAAACAAATATTACCAATTGAAGTTTTACACTTTAAGATGCCTGTACTTGGTTTCCGAATAGGAAATTTTGCGTATATAACAGACGCGAAAACTATTTCTGATGAATCATTTGAATTATTGGAAGGAGTGGAGATCTTGGTTATAAATGCGTTACAGCGTGAACCTCATATTTCTCATTTGACTTTAGACGAGGCAATAGAAGTGTCCAATAGAATACACCCTAAACAAACTTTTTTAACCCATATTAGCCATCGCTTTGGTAAACATTCTGTGATTCAAGCTTCACTGCCGTTAGGTTTTTTTGTTGCTTACGATCAAATGGAGATTGATATTGATTAAGGAAATTCATCGATTTAAAACAAATAAGATCCTAATTTGTTAAACTATCATAGAAATTGAAATAAATAACAAATTTAATTGATATGGGAAATATTTTGTATTTAATCGCTGTAATCTTAGTAATTATTTGGGCAATTAGTTTTTTGGGTGGTTTCGCAACAGGTGGAATAATTCATATTTTGCTGGTAATTGCTGTCATTGTCGTTTTACTAAGAATTATTAGAGGGAACGCTTAATTTTAGCTTTTATTCATTAATAAATGAGCAATTGCAATATCTTCCTTGTAAGTGATCTTAATATTCCATGGGTCTGAAGGGTGAAGATAGATGTTATTGCTCATTTGCTCAACCACTGATGCATCGTCTGTAAAAGAATCTAATTCTTCCTGCTTGTAGGCATCAATAAGTGTTTTTGCCTGAAATACTTGTGGTGTCTGGATTTGCCAAACCCTTTCTCTATTATACGCTTTATTCTTATCTTGAGATCCAACCCGTATTGAGTTTGTACATTTAGATGCAGGAACAACAGCTTTCTGGTTTAGATCACATGCTTTATAGAGTGCGTCAATTAATTTGCTTCTAACCAGAGGTCTTGCTGCATCATGAACGCCTATTTTACAATCTTGAGTCATCGTGTGATGCTGAATCAGATAATTCAATCCATTTTTAACACTTTGGAATCTCGTATTTCCCCCTTCGGTAATTGCATGAGGTATCTCAAATTGGTATTCATGGCATAATTCTTTCCAAAATTCCTGCATAGTATCCGATAGTACTAATACAATTTCTGGATTGGCAGAGCTTAGGGAAAATTTCGCCATTGTATGCATCAAAATTGGTTTGTTATCTAAAATCATAAATTGTTTAGGAATATTCCCCTCCATTCTTGTCCCAAAACCTGCAGCGACAATTATTACATAATTTTTTGGCATATTAAATTATAATGAATAAGAATTTGGACATACAATGCAAACGATCAGGCTAATCCGAATCATTGCCCTAAATGTTTCTATAATATGTTGTAGTATCTCCGAACATGATATTTGTTAAAAATAAAACCAAAAAATTGATTTCCAAAATAACCTGTAATTTTTGTTTTAAAACGAATCTCACTGTTTGTAAAAGTACTTATTTTTCTACACTTACTGGCTTATATAAACCATGTCATTAAATCTATTTAAAGAAAAATTAACACAATGAAGTAGGATAAGCCTGTCGAGAACCAAGGTTTAAATTACATCCATACAATAAATTCCATAGAAATAAATGGTTGTACGAGTAGGCTTGGGTCTTTTGAAAAAAAAACATCTGATTGTCAGGACAGTGCAGGACACTCGGATAAATGGAGTCTGTTATATTTGGATTAATTCTTATATTGAACTAACCAACTTAAGGTATAAACATAACCAATCACTCAATAACCATATTCAATGAATCAAATTAAGAACGTCAGTTATTTATTCGTGCTCATACTTCTAGTTTTTGGAGCGTGTACGAGTAAACCTCAAATAGAGCCAATTCCACTTCATAAAGGATCCAGAATTGTACTTATAGGTAATAATTTAGGATCTAGGATGATGGAATATGGAGTTTTTGATACAGAACTTCATCTTAGATTTCCGGACAGCCTGCTCTTTATTAGGAATATTAGTGCCCCTGGCAACACGAGCGGTTTTCGGCCTCACCCGTCAAGAAATTCTCCTTGGGCGTTTGAAGGAGCAGCTGAATACAATCCTGAATATGATATTAATACCGGGAGCGAAGGTCATTTCCCTACAGAAGATGAATGGTTAAAGGAGTTAAAACCAGACGTTATAATCGGTTTTTTTGGATATAATGAATCATTTAATGGAGAATCTGGATTGGAAAGATTTAAAGGTGAGATATCAGCATTTATTGATCATACACTTAAAATGGACTACAATCAGGGGAAGGGCTCTCAATTAGTTTTGGTTTCGCCAATTGCGTTTGAAGACCTTTCTGACCGCTACGATTTACCTAATGGTCAAGAAATCAATAAAAATTTGGTTTTGTATACCAACGCTATGAAAGAGGTGGCGGCCTCAAAAAATATACCCTGCATTGATACATATTCTGAAACACTTTCTTGGTATAAAAACGAAAAGGAACCCCTAACTATTGATGGATCACAACTATCTGAAGATGGGTATCAAAAATTTGCCTCTTTTTTAGTCGATCAGCTATTTGGCGAGACTGATATTAAGGCCGTTTCAACAAGGGCAGAAATTAAAGAAGCAGTCCTGGAAAAAGACTGGATTTGGTACCAGGATTTTAAAATCCCGAATGGTGTACATGCCTATGGAAGAAGATTTAATCCTTTTGGACCAGATAATTATCCATTCGAACTGAAAAAGCTTCGTCAAATGGGTGCTAACCGAGATACATTAATTTGGAGAACAGCGAAAGGTCAAACTACTGATCTGGCAAAAATGGATGAAAATACCCTTAAACTTCCGGAAGTAAAAACGAACTATACTCCTGGCGAAGAAGGAATTCAACAATATTTATATGGCCAGGATGCCTTAAATAAATTTCATGTAGCTCCTGGGTATAAAATTGATTTATTTGCCTCGGAAGTTGAATTTCCTGAGTTAGCAAATCCTGTCCAAATTTCATTTGATGCCAAAGGCAGATTATGGGTTGCAACGATGCCAAGCTATCCACATTGGAAAGCAGGGGATGGAAAACCAAATGATAAAATAATAATTCTCGAGGATACAAACGCTGATGGGAAAGCTGATAAACAAACGGTCTTTGCTGATAAGTTACATTTGCCAATCGGTTTTGAATTTACACCCGATGGTGTGTATGTTTCCCAAGGGAAAAATATGATTTTGCTCAAAGACACAGATGGGGATGATAAGGCAGATAAACGAGAATTGATTTTAAGTGGTTTTGACGATCATGATACCCACCATGCTCATAGTGTTTATATAATGGACCCCTCAGGAGCAATTTATATGGCTGAAGGAGTATTCCTACATACAAATGTTGAAACTTCATATGGTCCTGTAAGAGGTACCAATGGTGGTTTTTACCGATATTCTCCTCAAAATAAACGATTGGAACGTGTGGCCCAATTATCAATTCCGAATCCATGGGGAATCGCATTTGATGAATGGGGGCAAATTATATATTCAGAAACTTCAGGACCAGATGTGAGATGGATGCTTCCTGGATCAATAAAACCACGTTATGGAGAGGCAACTGATAAATCTTTTACATTAGTGGATTCTAATCATCGAGTAAGACCAACCTCGGGATTGGAGTTTGTTTCCAGTGGCCATTTTCCGGAAGAAGTTCAGGGTGACTATTTAATTAATAATACAATTGGTTTTTTAGGAACTAAACAACATACTTTCCAGGATGATGGTACAGGATTTAAAAGTAAACATAGACAAGATCTAGTCTGGTCTGATGATAAAAATTTTAGGCCAGTTGATGCCGAGTTTGCTCCTGATGGTTCTTTGTATTTAGTGGATTGGCATAACATCTTAATTGGACATATGCAACATAATGCGCGAGATCCACTTCGGGACCATGCTCATGGCAGAATCTATAGAATAACTTATCCATCAAGACCATTGGTAAAGCCTGCAAAAATTCATGGGGCTAGTATTGACGAATTATTGGAAAACCTGAAACTTAAGGAATATCGTTCAAGATATAGGTCCCGTTCTGAATTGAGAATGCGAGATGCCAAAGAAGTCATAAATAAGACAAAACAATGGGTGAAAAACTTAGATGCTAAAGATCCTGATTATGAACATCAGTTGACTGAAGCTTTATGGGTTAGCTGGGGTGTAAATAAAATAGATCAGAACCTTTTAGAAACCTTACTTAAGGCAAAAGATTTTAGAGCCCGCGCTGCCGCTGTACATGCATTACGTTATAACACCGACAAGATTGAAAATTTTCAAGAGTTATTTAAAAAAGCGGCTAAAGATAAACACGGAAGAGTACGCTTAGAGGTAATAGCGGCAGTCTCTTGGTTAAACCCTGAGATTGGTCTAGAAATACTCAAAGTGATTGACCAATCTTCTTTAGATAGATGGAACACACCAGCCTTTGAAACAGCCTTGGCACACTTAAACCAAAAATCAGTAAAGGAAACTGAAAAAACAAGTTCATTAACTACCCACTTAAAAGGGGAAGAGCTTCAGCAATATAAAAGAGGAGCAACTATATATGATCGGGAAGGATTTTGTGTAACCTGTCATCAACCTGACGGAAAAGGATTAGAGATATCGGGATTTCCACCATTAAATGGGAGCAAATGGGTTAACGGAAATGAAGATCGATTAATCAAATTAACCCTTAATGGTTTAATGGGCCCCATTGAAGTATTGGGAAAGAAATATCCTGGTCAAGTTCCAATGACTCCATTTGGTGGAATGCTGAACGATCAAGAGATAGCGGATGTTTTAACTTACGTGAGAAATTCCTTCGGAAATAAAGGGTCCACCATATCAGCGGAAAGAGTGAAAGAAATTAGAGCCGCCATAAAAGATAAAAAAGGGTTTTATTCTCCAGATGAATTGTTAAAAATGCATCCATTAGAGAAATAATTTATTTTAAACCTATTTAAATAAAATAATATCACAGATAAAATGGCCATTCTTATTGCTTAAATTTTAGGCTAGTATTTGTGTTGCAAAGCAATAAACCGGCCTTAAGCTAATAAATAATACGAATTAGATCCAGGAAAAGGATATTAAAACGATAAACTGAATATGATGAATAAAATTGGGTTTAATTTATTGCCCTGGTCCGCAGGAGTTTCTTCTGCTGTTTTCCCATTATTAGATCGCCTGAAGTCTATCGGTTACGATGGGGTTGAATGTTTAATTGGTTCCAATGATAATCAGGAATATAAGGCATTTTCTAAAGTCGCAAAAGAATTGCAGCTTTCCGTAAATGGTGTATTTGTACTAGGGAAAGAAGATAACCCTATTTCAATGGATTCTTCAACACGCTCAAACGGATTAAATAAAATAAAGTGGGCTATCGATAGGGCATACGATATGGATTCCACGATCATTTGCGGTCCTTTCCATTCTGCCCATGGGGTCTTTGTCAATCGACCGGCAAATCAAGATGAATTAAAGTATTGTGCGGAAATTATGTTCAAAGCAGGTGATTATGCCAAACAAGCAGGTATTACTCTTGCTTTGGAAGCTGTAAATCGATTTGAAAATTATTTATGCAATACCATGTTGCAATTGCGTGATCTGCTGCAATTAATAAATCATGAGCAAGTTAGAGCAATGTACGATACCCATCATGCTAACATAGAAGAAAAACAAATTAAAGAGCCTATTGAAGTTATTAGTCCCTATTTAGCACACGTTCATATAAGTGAAAATGATAGGGGAACTCCTGGTAAGGGGTTAGTCCATTGGGATTTAGTGTTTCAATCCTTAAAGCAGGCGAATTATCAGGGGTGGTTAACTATTGAATCCTTTTCTAGATCTGATCCTAATTTTGCTAATGCAATCAATGTATGGAGAGAATATTCCGACCCTTGGGAAATAGCAGAACAAGGATTTACATTCATTAATTCTCAATTGGAAAAAAAATAATTCATACATTCATTCCATAATTTTCTAATTCATTGAAAATTTTATGATTATAAACTTATAAACCAAATAAATCATGAGTAAAAGCGTTCAGAGTAATTCGTTGTTTTTAGGCAGCTGTTTAGCTCTAATTACAACTGGACTAACCTTCTCCATACGAGCGGGTGTATTGCCTCAATTGGGGGAAAATTTTAATTTAAATGCCGAACAATTAGGCTTTATCAATTCCATGTGGTTTTTAGGGTTCCCTATATCCATGATATTGGGAGGATTATTTTATTATAAAATTGGTCCAGCGAATATCATGAGAATTGCATTCGTTTCTCATACCTTGGGAATATTATTAACCATATTTGCTCAAGGTTATGGACTATTGTTAGTCTCTACATTATTTATCGGATTCGGTAATGGATGTACCGAGGCAGCGTGTAATCCAATGATTGCTGACCTATATTCAGGAAAGAAAATGGATAAGATGTTGAACAGGTTTCATATGTGGTTTCCTGGTGGAATTGTAATTGGAAGTTTACTCTCAAAGGTGATGACTGATGCAGGATTTAGCTGGCAGATTCAGATGTGGTTTATCATGGTTCCGACAATAATTTATGCCATTATTTTTTATGGTAAAAAATTCCCTCAACCAAAACAAGAAGAAATGACCTCATTGGCAACCAATGTAAAAGCGATGTTTTCCCCTGTTTTTATTTTCCTTTTCTTCTGCATGGCTTTGACGGCAATATCCGAATTCGGTCCGCAACAATGGGTTGGAATTATTATGGCCAATAGTGGAGCTAGTCCAATGCTGATTTTAGCATTAGTAACCGGGGTAATGGCCGTTGGTAGATTTTTTGCCGGTACGGTTATCAAACTGTTAGGTCAAACAGGAGTGTTATTGTTCTCTGCTATATTCGCAACAATTGGTATATATCTTTTCAGTATAGTTACTGGAAATATGGCTTACGTTGCTGCGTTATTATTTGCGATTGGGGTTTGTTATTTTTGGCCAACTATGATTGGTACGACTGCACAGCGTGCACCGCTTAGTGGGGCTTTGGGAATGTCTGTTATTGGTGGTGTAGGGATGTTTTCGACTTCTATTTTCCAACCCATTATAGGTCGTTGGATAGATAAGTCAAAAGAAGTAGTGATGCAATCAGGTGAAAGTGTCGCTAATATTGATCTTGCTGTCGGACAAGCAACTTTAGCAAAACTTGCAATCTTCCCGGGAATATTAATCGTTGTGTTTTTTATCTTTTTGATTTGGCAAAAGAAAGTCAATCCTAAAATAAAATCTGAAGATGATTCATTAGTTGAAGCCGTTTAACTTGCAGGATCGTGTTTGAAATAAACTATAAAAATTATTCAAATGAGTTTAAATATAATTAAATCAAGCTTTTCAAAATGGTTTGTCATTTCTCTTCTTCACCTGGGGGCTGTACAAATTAGTTGTGCACAACACCATGCAGAATGGTTGAATTTTAAACCCGAAGGTAATAATTCCAAAAACAAAAAAATTGTTTTGATTTCCGGAGATGAGGAATATCGTTCAGAGGAGAGTATGCCTATGCTTGCAAAAATCTTAACCAAACACCATGGTTTTGAAACGGTCGTATTGTTTTCTATTGACCCTGCGACTAAACAGATAAATCCTGAATATCAAAAAAATATTCCTGGATTGGAACATCTCAAGGATGCAGATTTAATGATTATATCTACCCGTTTTCGTGAACTTCCAGATGAACAGATGAGGATGATCGATTCCTATTTGAAGCAAGGAAGGCCAGTGATCGGACTAAGAACAGCGACACATGCATTTAATTATACGAAAGATTCACAAAGTTCCTTTAAGCATTATAGTTATAACGAAAATTCTGAACAATGGAAGGGTGGATTTGGACAACAAGTACTTGGCGTAACTTGGGTAAATCATCATGGAGACCATGGAAAAGAGGGAACTCGAGGATTTATTAATGGACTAGAACAGGTCACCAAAAATCCGATATTGTTAGGTATCAATGATATTTGGGGAGCCTCCGATGTTTATGGCATTAATCATACCTTAAAGGGAGCTACTGTATTACTCTATGGTCAGCCCACTTTAGGCATGAACGATTCATCTGGAATCAATTGGAAAAAATCTATTTTACCCGTGGCATGGACTAGATTTTATCAATTGCCGGGAGGACAAAAAGGTCGAGTATTTACAAGTACAATGGGTGCATCTGTTGATTTAAAAAATACAGATTTAAGAAGATTAATTTTGAATGCCTGTTATTGGACGATGGGAATGGAAAACTTTATAAAACCAGATTTGATTGTTGATTTCACCGAACAATTTGAGCCTTCCATGTTCGGTTTTGGAACCTATAAGAAAGGAGTTTTCCCGAAAGATTATCAATAAAATAGGAATATATTGTGTCTGTAATTTTATCGAGTAGATGTATATATTTTAATTAGAATTGCCCCAAAAATTATATTTTTGGGGCAATTCTAATTTATAAAGAAACCTAAAAATTAGATTATTAACATAGCATCGCCATAACTGTAAAAACGATATTTTTCTTTTACAGCCACCTCATAAGCATTCATTAAATTTTCGTATCCAGCGAACGCTGCGATCATTACCATAAGAGTAGATTGTGGGGTATGGAAGTTTGTGATCATGGAATTTGCAATACTAAATTCATAAGGAGGGTAAATAAACTTACTTGTCCAATCGTTAGCTGGTTTTAAATGTTTATCGGCCGATACTGCTGATTCAATTGCACGCATGGAAGTTGTTCCAACTGCACAAATTTTGCGTTTGGAATCTATTCCTTCATTAACTACTTTAGCTGCCTCAGGGGTAATAATGTACTGTTCAGAGTCCATTTTATGTTTGGTTAAATCTTCAACCTCCACAGTACGGAATGTTCCTAAACCAACATGAAGTGTCACCTCTGCAAAATCAACACCTTTTAGCTCTAAACGTTTCATTAACTCGCGAGAGAAGTGCAACCCGGCGGTGGGCGCAGCTACAGCTCCTTCATTTTTTGCATAAATGGTTTGATAACGAAACTTATCTTCTGGAGTAGCTTTTCTCTTAATATATTTTGGAAGAGGGGTTTCTCCTAAAATTTCAATGTTTTTACGAAATTCTTCATCCGTTCCCTCAAATAAGAAACGAATTGTACGTCCACGAGAAGTTGTATTATCTACGACTTCGGCAACTAATAAATCATCTTCACCAAAATAAAGTTTATTTCCTACGCGGATCTTACGTGCTGGATCTACTAAAACATCCCATAAACGAAGCTCTTTATTCAGTTCTCTTAAAAGAAATACTTCGATAGTAGCACCCGTTTTTTCTTTATTACCGTACATTCTGGCAGGGAAAACTTTAGTGTTATTAAGGATCATTACATCTTTTTCATCAAAATAATCCAAAACATCCTTGAAAATCTTATGCTCGATTTTACCTGTCTCACGGTGTAACACCATTAAACGCGATTCGTCTCTCTGTTCTGAGGGTTCAGATGCAAGTAAGGATTCGGGAAGATTGAAGTTGAATTGAGATAATTTCATTTTTTACTAATGAGTTTCATGCCCTCTAGCCTTACTGGGGCTAAAATTTAAAAAGGCATACAAAATTACGAAATTTTATAGTATTATTCAGGTAATATTTATGATGAATTTTATTGAAGGTGAAATCAATGATTTATCAATTCCTACTCCCTCTCAATCACGTTTATTGACACTCAACGGTGGTTTCCTTATAGGATAATAAATTTCCGTTAACTATTTTTAATCCTAATGAAAAAAAAGCTAATTAAGATAAAACCTACCTTGTTACATATTTCTAAATCCCTAGTCCAGATAAATGAGTATGAAACGGAAGATGTTTCAATTTATTTATACTTTTTCAATTGAAGTTAAATGCTTTGTTACTAGTTATTTATGATTTTATTTCAATTTTTTAGTGAAATAAAATCCAATATAATAATCCATATCAACTAGATCAGAAGTAAGGTGTTTGCATAAAGTTAAAAAAAGTTAAAATGGCGCAAACGTTTGCGTTTTTGAATTTAAAAATGAACTACGTATCATTACCGACAACACAAAAAAACCAATTTACTACTTATGAAAACAAGAAAACCAATTAAACCTTGGGGAAATGTTATTGAGTATTCCCTCAAGTGGAAACGGAACTCCGTCTTTGCTTTATTGTTATGCCAATTAGTTCCTTTAGGGGATTTAAAAGCAAATAATCCAACAAGTGAACTCAAGAATCTTAAGGTATTTTATCAGCAAGAAAACTTAGTTACCGGAAATGTACGGGATGAAAAGGGGAATGAAATGCAGGGCGTTACCATCTCTGTAAAAGGAAACTCTAAAGTAAGCACCTCAACTGATGTTAATGGCCGTTTTGTTATTGAGGTACCTTCCTCGTCAATACTTGTATTTAGCTTAGTGGGATTCCAGACACAAGAGTATACGATTAGCAATAACCAACAAGATATTGCTATTACTCTTAAGGAGGATTTGTCAGGAATTGATGAGGTCGTAGTTGTAGGATATGGTACTCAAAAAAAGGAAAGCAATGTGGGATCTCAGGCGACAATTAAAAGAGAAGAATTAAAGGTTCCAGTATCAAATTTATCAACTGCTATCGCTGGTAGATTAGCTGGTGTTGTTGCAACACAGAGGAGTGGTGGGCCAGGAAGTAGTGGCGCGGATTTATTTGTCCGAGGTGTTTCAACTTTCGCAAGTTCTCCTCAAACACCATTATTAATTGTAGATGGAATTCCTGATCGTGATATTAATAATCTAGACCCCGAAGATATTGAAAGTTTTACAATTTTAAAGGATGCAACTGCTACCGCCGTTTATGGTACAAGAGGTGCAAATGGTGTAATCCTAATCAATACTCGTAAAGGAAAAGCAGGTAAACCATCTATAGCAGCTGAAGTGCAAAATGGAATAACTGGCTTTACCTATCTGCCAAAATTTATTGATGGTCCAACTTTTATGCAATTATTTAATGAAGGCCTAACCATGAGGGGAAAGCCTGCATTTTATAGTGATGAACTAATCCAAAAGCACATAACTGGAGAGGATCCCGATTTATACCCAAATGTAGATTGGTACGAAGAATTATTTGATGAAAATGCTTCAAATAATAGAGCTAATTTAAATATAACAGGGGGAGCAGATATAGCTCAATATTACTTATCACTAGGATATTATACGGAAAGTGGTCAGTTTAAAACGGATGACATTCAGACTTTTAATTCAAAATTAAAAGAAGATCGTTTCAACTTCACAAGTAACTTGACCCTTAATATTTCAAAAAATACAAAGATTGATTTTGGACTTAATGGTTATTTGAAAAATTATAACGAGCCAGCAAGGGGAAGAGATTATATTTTTGCCTTGGCTACTCAAAGCTCTCCGCATGTTATTCCTGTTCGGTATTCAGATGGTTCTTGGCCATTTGTAAAAGGATCTACTGAAAACCCTTATAAGGCCATGACACAATCAGGAATCAACAATAGGTATGATAATGTGGTCCGTTCTAATTTAAGGGTTACGCAAGGTTTAGATTTTATTACAGAGGGATTAAAAGTTAACGGTGTTTTTGCTTTCGATGCCTCTTTAAACTCACTACTAACGCGTCAAAGAAATTTACCGTCTTATTTCGCTGAAGGTAGAGATGAAGATGGAAATTTAGTTTTAAATAATACTGACACTGGTTCTGAGGATTTAAGCTTTGGATTAGTGAGAGGTACGTCTCGAAGGTTATACTCTGAAGCATCATTGAATTATACCAGAACATTTGGCGTTCATGACGTTGGTGGACTACTCTTATTTAATCAATCGGATTTTTCTGATGCAGGTTTTTCAGTTGGGAGCTATACCGCCGCTATTCCATATCGTCAAAGAAATATGGTTGGTAGAGCAACCTATGCATATGATAGAAAGTATCTGTTCGAATCAAACTTTTCTTATTCTGGATCTGATAACTTCACCCCGAATAACCGGTTTGGTTTATTTTCATCAATAGGTTTAGGATGGGTTGTTTCGAATGAGGGTTTCTTTGAAAATATGAAAGAATATATACCTCATTTTAAACTAAGATATTCATTTGGTTCTTCCGGAAATGCCAATTTGAACAGTGCTAATGCAAGGTTTTTATATTTAACCAAATATTCTCAAGAAGGTGGATCCTACTCTTTCGGAATACCTGGTTCTCAACGGTCATATGATGGCTACAGAGAAAGTCTGATCGGTAACGATGTCACTTGGGAGACTTCTTATAGACACAATATTGGAATTGAATTCAATTTATTTAATAATGAACTGCAATTCATTGCAGAGCTATTTAAGGAAGATAGAACGGGAATATTAATGCAAGGTTTAGATATTCCTTATGCTTCAGGGTTTACCTCGGGAAATGTTCCATTTAAAAATATAGGCGAAACTCTAAATAAGGGGATAGATTTGACGCTGGATTATAATAAAACGTTAAATAATGGATTTTTTATGGCTAGAGGTACCCTCAACTATAATTCTAATAAAGCTATTAGAGATAATTTGCCACCATGGGCGTATCCTTATTTGGATCGAGAAGGTCATCGAATCTCACAGCGATTTGGGTATATCGCAAAAGGGTTATTTAAAACAGAAGAAGAGATTCAGAACTCGGCAAACCAAGCTGGAGACATCAGAGTTGGAGACATTAGATATAAGGATTTAAACGGTGATGGAATTATAAATTCAAGTGATCAGACCGCAATTGGTTTAGGAAATGTTCCTCTATTGACTTATGGTTTAACCATAGGAGGGGGATATAAGGGATTCGATATTAGTTTATTTTTCCAAGGAGCAGGACTAGTTGACTTAAACTACAGTAGCGGTTTCGCTGTTACTCCTTTTTCTCAAGGTGCAACATACGGAAACATGTATACAAATATATTGGATCGTTGGGATCCTGAAAATCCGGATAAAGAAACCTTGTATCCAAGATTGTCTACCAATGAAACCGTAACTACAAATTATTATCATAGTACTTATTGGTTGAGAAGAGCTGATTATATTAGGTTGAAACAAGCTGAAATTGGTTATAATTTAACAGAAAAACCTTATTTAGACAGACTGAAAATAAATAAGTTAAGATTGTATGTTAATGGAACAAATCTATTTACAGCGTCTCCTTGGAAATTTTGGGATCCAGAAATGGGAGATGGAAGAGGTACCGCATATCCAAATACAAGGGTATTCAATTTAGGATTAAGAATAAATTTTAAATAAGCTGATTATGAAAATTAAATATAGAAAAATAAAGATTGCATTGTTTTTTGCAATGACCACAATATCACTAAATAGTTGTAATGATAAGTTTTTTGATGCGCAACCGGATAATTTATTAAATATTGATAATATTTTCTCGAACCGAGCTCAAACCGAAAACTATTGGGGTGGTTTATATTCACCGATTCCAGATATATGGAATCAACCATATACATTTTTTTATTCGGCAATCACTGACGAAATGGACGTTTCGAATTGGCAGGAATTCCCTGCTAATTCTGGCGCATTATCGGCTGATAATGTCAATACAAATTATGTTACGTTTTATAATAAAATTAGGCAATGCGGTATTTTTATCAACAATGTTGACAAATGCACTGAGCTCCTAGATGCTGAAAATGGGGCCACCTTAATAAAGCAATATAAAGCCGAGGCGAAATTTCTAAGGGCCTATTATTACTGGTCAACAATGAAATTGCATGGTCCAGTAATGATATTACCGCTAAATAGCGACGATGCTGCTGCAGATAACTATCAAATCCCAAGAAGTAGCTGGGATGAATGTGTGGATTTTGTATTAGCGCAGATGGATGAGGCAATAGTTGATCTCCCAGAAGAACATTACTTAGGAGTTACCAGAACAGCGGATGGGACGCAGTTAGGCCGAATCAATAAGATGGTTGTAGAGGCTGTAAAGTCCGAAATTACGTTATTTCATGCAAGCCCGTTATATAATGGAAATACAAGCTTTTCAAATTGGAGAAACCTAGATGGAAAACAACTAATTAACCAAACTTATGATGCAACAAGATGGCAAAAAGCAGCTACGGCTGCCAAAAAAGCAATCGATATAGCCGAAGCAAATGGTAAAGCACTTTACGTGAAGACGGGTGCAAACGATTTTGAAACAGCATTTTTGTCCACAAGAGATGTATTTTGGGATGGATACCAAAAGGAAGGTGTTTGGTTAAGGCCAAGTACAAATAGATACCAGTGGGAAATCCATGCCTCACCACGCGCAGTGTCCGGTACGGCATATAACGGTTTAGCTGTTGTTCAGGAATTGGTGGATGATTTTAGAATGAAAGATGGACTAAAAATAAACCAAAGCGCTTCATATAATGAGAATACATTTACCACTCAGGGTAACAATCATTATGTTGAGGGAACCAACAATATGTATACAAATAGAGAGCCTAGATTTTATTCTTATATAACTTTTAATGGATCAATGATACCCGGGGCGCCCAAATCAGGAATGACCAGTGTTGAGTTTTTTGCCACAGGTAATTCAGGTAAAAATGGTGCACCACGTGACTGGCCAAAAACTGGATATACTGCGAGAAAAAATATACATCCAACTTTTAGTGTAACCCCAAGTAATGGAACAAGTAGGGCAGCAATGTTAATCAGATTATCTGAACTTTATCTAAATTATGCTGAAGCATTAAACGAAGCTCAACCAAATCATCCTGATGTCTTAATTTATCTTAACAAAGTTAGAAATCGTGCAGGCATCCCTTCTTTAGATGCTGGCTTGTCTCAATCTAGAGTCAGGGAAGAAATTCGATTGGAAAGACGTGTCGAGTTATGTTTTGAGGGGAAGAGATATTTTGACGTGCGTCGATGGAAGATTGCAAATCAACCAGGGTATGTTCAGGGAGGAAACTATCAAGGAATGGACATGACTAAAGGGACAAAAGTTAATTCTCTAGACTTTTATACTAGGGTGCCTGCAGTTATGAGAGCGGAATGGAATGATAAAAACTATTTTATGCCATGGCATCAAATGGAATTAGATCGAAATAAGCAATTGGTTCAAATACCTGGTTTTTAATTATATATAAATTATGAAAAATATTGTTAGATTACTTGCGATGGTATCAGGGATAGCTATTTTAATCTCTTGTGA
Source organism: Sphingobacterium sp. GQ94 (assembly GCF_059758715.1). Lineage (NCBI taxonomy): Bacteria > Pseudomonadati > Bacteroidota > Sphingobacteriia > Sphingobacteriales > Sphingobacteriaceae > Sphingobacterium > Sphingobacterium sp. GQ94. The sequence continues at coordinate 6,627 of NZ_JCAXEC010000024.1, read as the reverse complement.
GCAAGAAAAGCTATCGTTTGAGCAAACAACAGATTCAAAAGAACAAGTTTGGTTGAGCGTACAAAAAGCTGTAAACGGAGTTCAGGATTTGATGATTTTCCCTCAAATTGAAGAAAGAAAAGAGGTGTTTAATGTTAATTTCGGTGGTGTTGGTTTACCAGCATCAGATATTTATGTTAAGTTTGAAATTGATCAGGCTGCCTTCGATAGTACAAACAGAGTTAGATCGGACAGAGGTCAAGAACCTTATTTGCAATTCCCTAGTGGAAGTTTTTCTTTAGACAAAAAAGAAGGTGTTATTAGTCCTGGAAATATAAGTTCCGATTATTTAACCCTTAGTTACAAGCCCGAATTATTCGATATAAAAAAGGAATATCTGTTAGCTTTAAAAGCGAGCAACGATCAAGGATATCAATTTAGACAAAATGGAAATACTATTTATTTTTTAGCGGCAGTCACTGAAAAAATACATGAAAAATCCGGATGGGTTGCATCTGCTTCTTCTGAAGAAAAAGAAGGTGAGGGAGTATCAAATGGTTTAGCCAAATTTGTTATTGATAATAATATCTCTACTTTTTGGCATTCCCAATGGCAGGGCGGATCGCCAGAATTTCCGCATACGATTGAGGTTGATCTAAAAAAGGAATTTTATACAACCCAAATTGGCCTTACACGTCGGCAAAATAATACCAATGGTTTCAAAAAATTTGATGTCTTGGGCACTAGAGATGGTACTACATGGACAACTATTTTGTCAGACCAAGAAATGGTAAGAGACGAATTAGAAATGCAAAAATTTCCAATTACAGCACAATATCTTTCAAAAATTAAAATAATTATGAAGGATAATTTTAATAATCAAGCATCAACTCATTTGGCTGAGATTGATTTACTTGGATATTAAAATTGAATTAAACACGTAGAAATTAGGGGATGGAACTTGTTTTCATCCCTTAATTATTTTGATTCAATGTAATATACTATTCTAAATTATCTCTGAACCAATATTAATTCGAAGTTACTATCACGTAAACTAAATAAAAAAGAAACAAGACCGCTATTGCAATTATAATGGTTTTATTAATGTTTTTTGCAGCAGGAACATCATCTTTTTCCTCAACCACTTTGTGGGGAACTCTAGTTTCATCTACTTCCTCAGCACCGTTTATAGGTTTTTTTTCTTCATTATCCATACTTTCATGATTAAAGTTCTTGTTCATATAACAAAGTAACTTCCGATTTGGTTTTGGATTAACCCGAACTTCTTATTGAGAACATGAATCATTATTACTTTGTTATAGGATTATCTACTGAATGAAAAGTTGACAGCGCGTATCTTTTTGAGTGGGAAATTTCTTTCTATATTCATAAATTGAATAAATAAATTTCTAATTTAGGCCAAAGAATATTTAAATTAAACATATGGCATCAGGATTTTTTGCAATAATGGATGATATTGCAGCTTTAATGGACGACGTGGCAATAGCAAGCAAAATTGCAACTCGGAAAACTGCGGGTATTTTAGGTGATGATTTAGCAGTTAACGCTGAGAAAGCAACAGGTTTTTTAGCAAGTAGAGAAATCCCTGTATTATGGGCAATCACTAAAGGCTCATTCATTAACAAGGTAATCATAGTTCCAATAGCTTTAATTTTAAATATTTTTTTCCCCGTTGTAATAAAATATGTCTTGATCTTAGGCGGGCTCTATTTAGCCTATGAAGGGGCTGAAAAAATTATTCACTACATTTTTCATAGGGAGAAAAAAGGACATGAGGTTATCAAAGAAGAAGCTGAAAGTGGAGAAGTTGCTGAGAATACAAAAATAAAATCAGCAATTACCACCGATTTTATTTTATCGGTAGAGATCGTAATTATTGCCCTAGGGACCGTACTTGAAAGACCTTTATCAATCCAAATATTAACAGTTACTGTTGTAGCACTTTTAGCCACAGTAGGTGTATATGGAATTGTAGCACTTATTGTTAGGATGGATGATTTAGGTTATAATTTAATCAAAAGGTCTAATGACAAGGGAATAGGTGCCCAAATTGGAAAATTATTGGTGAAGTTATTACCAATAATTATTAAATGCCTTGCTGTTGTAGGAACCATTGCTTTACTGTTGGTTTCCGGAGGAATATTTATTCATAACATAGATTATTTCCATCATATTTTACCGAATATTCCAATGATTATTAAAGAATTAGGATTTGGTATAATTGCAGGAGTCATAGTTGTAGGCATAGTAACTTTATTAAAAGGAATATTTGGACAAAGAAAATCCAAGAATTTAAATTCCTAGTATAAAAAATGAGGTTTTTGTTAATGAAAAAGCCTCATTTTTTAGGACTTATAATTAGTACAGCGACTCTTAATCAATGTAATTTAATTTTTGATATTCGCATTTTTCAAAATCCAATCAAATATTTTCGATTGTTGCTCGTTAAAGGTCCAATGACCAGTTTCTTGCACAAGATATAAAGTTTTAGGTCCTTTTATTAGGTTATATGCAGAGTAGTAAGAGGTGGGAGGGCATGTTTCATCATTATATCCCCAAGTATAAAATCCTGGTATTGTAACTTGTCTGGCAAAGTTGACAACGTCATAATAACTTGAATTCTTAATTTTTTGTGGTGTAGCCATGAAACCGGCATTTTCCTTGTTAAACATGTGCGGCCAACCACCAGCACGACCATTTAAATATCCTGTTAAATCACTTAAGGCTGGGTAGAGAGCAACTAAATTTTTTATTCTCTTATCTAAAGCAGCTGTGATTATGGACAGTGCTCCACCTTGACTTCCTCCCCAGACTTGAAGATTTTCTGAATTAACATCCTGTAAATCACTTAAGAAATCAACAGCTCGAATACACCCTAGGTACACACGCTTGTAATAATATTGGTCTAAATCGTCTAAATTAAAATATGCATAATTTTTTAGAGCGCCGTTACTTAATGATTGGTAAAGCTCAAGTTCATGAGTTACTGGAATACCATGAATGCCTATTTGCAAGGTTATTAATCCTTTTTCAGCTTGTGGGATCAATCCTGCATAGGGTCTAATGCCTGCCCCAGGAACTTGCAATACACCTGGGTATTTTCCTGGTTTTTTGGGCTTTGCCAGTATTCCATAAACTCTGCTGTTATTGATATTTTGGAAATTAACGTGATATACATCAACCAAAGAGGTGGATCTTTCAGGTATAAGGGTCATTTTAGGATCTAATGGAACATTTTTTAAGTTAGTAATTTCTCTATTCCAAAATTCCATAAAATCGCTTGGTAAGGATTGGGTCGGTTCAATTTGATCAGGAGAAACAGCTGCGGTAGCAATTCCTCTATACTCTTCACCATCAACAACAACTTTTACTTCACACCGAATAAATCCTGGAGTTTCAGTTTTAATTGGCTCCCCAATAGATACCTGAGTAGTCTCCAATTTTATCGTCCCAGATTGCATAGGGTCTAATTTTTCCCAACCAATAGTATAGTTTACATTGATATTATTCATCGGTACCTGATGTTTTAGTACTGAGACCTTAAAGTTAATTTCTTCATTTTTGGAATAAGTCCAATCAGATTTATTTGGAGTTACAAGAACCTGAATAAATTGATTACTTCTGGATTGACCAAAACTAATACTCCATATTGAAATAGTTATTAAAAGAGATAAAATAGATCGCATCATTGAATTCTTGTTCATGATATTTATATTTAGGTTTTGATTATAGTGCAATTTAAGGAATTTTAAGAATTGAGGTTTTAAAAAATATATTTTTAATTTTACAAAGGATTTTACGCTTCTTTGGATTTTGAGCTCTTATGTTTTTCAACAATAACCACACGCCATACTTTATTTCTGTAATCCTTATAATTTTTAATATTGCCTACTCAAGTTTGATTTAAAAAAACTTTCACAACTCTAGGTAACTTGTTTTCCTCCATGATGTTACTTGGTTAAAATCCGAGCAGGTGTTTTTAGTAAAAACCAATAACAACCAATTTACAATTAGTTTGTTCGTAATTATATGAAGCGTCCTAAAATGTTTTCTGGCTGGACAGACCGCCAGTATTGGGCTTTTAAATGGTTTTTCCTAGTGCCCATCGGTATTATCATTCTTGGTAGAGTAATTATCTTAATAGTGATGCTATTTGATCGTTAATTCTAGAGGAATAATTATCAATGTTGAAGTAGATTATGAACTTTACATATAATAATCAACTTGTTTTTCTATGCCCAAGTTTTGGTAGAACTGTTTTATTTGGGACAAAGATTTACAATATATATCATTATTTTAGTTCAGATAGTTGTTTTGTAAGTATCTAATTAACAAATTTATATGTATTTTGTTTGTAATAATTAGATGTGTTTCAAACAAAAAATATTCAGTATATTTGAGAATTAACCCATAAAAATGCTTTCAGTAAGATTACTACAAAATGACTAAAAAATTCCTAGCATTTATTTTTATTCTTTTGCTGATTAGCTGTAATTCTTCTACCGAATTGCCTGATTATTTTGGACAAAACTATCCTGATTCAATTCCCGTGATTTTCGCTCCGGATATGGTTTCAAAGAAAAACAGATTAGAGCATGGTATTTCATTTACACCCGGAATGAAAGAGTTAGCATTTGGTGTCCTAAACAAAGACGACTTCAGTGGGAAAATATTTTATTCCCAAAAAAACAAAGAAAAATGGACTGAACCGACGATTTTCGAACCACTAAAAAACGAATGCGTATATCTGCCCTATTTTTCACCTAATGGCAAATCTTTATTATATACCAAGAGTAAAGCAAATACAGACAATGTTTACACCGATGTTTGGGTGATTGAAAAGCTGAATGATGATTGGGGCTTTCAAAAAATAATTGAATTTCCATTAAATTCGACCAGCCGGGAGGGCAATGCTTGTATGACATATGACGGTACAATTTATTTCTCTTCTAATAGAAATTGTGAAGGAAAAGAAAATTGTTACTCCGCTGATTTGTTTTATTCAAAATTAGCGGATAAAAAATATCAAGGGGTGAATGTGATTCCAGAATTTGTTTCATCGAATGATGAGGAAAGTATATTCGTTTCTCCAAAGGAAGATTATGTAATCTTCTGTAGATATACAGACAACGAAACTTGGGTGGATTTATATATTAGTTATCGTGATATAAATAATAATTGGCTTCAACCCCAAATAATTGATCGAACAATAAATTCAAAAGATTGGGACAGAAGACCGTTTGTAAGTATTGATAACAAGTTTTTATTTTTTACTAGACTACAAATTAGTGAAAAGGGATTAACCGAATCAGACATATTTTGGGTTAATACTTCAAAGTTGTTTAAACCATTTGCTTATCATAGAATTTCGGATATCACAGTGCAAGTTGGAAAGAAATTCGAAATATCTCTTCCTAAAGATTATTTTAAAGACATTGATAATGAACTATTGACTTATACTGTTAATCAAAATCAGATTGATTGGTTGAATTTTGATCGTGAGCAAATGAAGCTATCAGGGTTACCAATTAGAGAGGGAAATTTTGAATTGATTTTTACAGCAATTGATAAATCCTCGAATAGGACAAATGATAAGGTTATCATAACAGTAAAAAAATAACCATTGGAAATCCAGATGTTTACCACTTCGCTTGTTTTTAACCAAATTCATGTAGTTTACGTCTCTATTTTGAATATTAGCTAAATATAACCATTATCGAAGGCGATTTAAAATTATTTTTCGCGCATATTATGTGTTACACTATACTTGAAAAATGTTTTGATTTTTTTTAAAAAAATAAATTCCAAACAACACGATGAATCTTACGCCCGTATTTATTGATATTTATAAGTATCCGAAATATATCTTGCATTTTTATATTTTTTAAGGTACGTATTAGATATTTCCTTTTTATCAATCTTATTCTCTTTTTTGTCTATAAAGTATATTTTTTTGTCTTTTGATACAAAAAATACATTCGAATCAACTTGGGTTAAATAATTATATTTCGGTTTTATGACTGTGTCGCCTTTTAAGTTTATTACTCCAAATAATTCTTTTAGGTTAATTGACGGGCGATATGTAGGGTCTCTGAATTCAAGTAAGCCCCTTGACTTTTCTGAATCAGATACACTGCGTAATTTATCCTTATAAAATACTCTAAAGATTGCATTGCCATATTTGTTGAATGAGTCAATGGAATTATATTTAGGAGATATTATTATATTTCCATTCATATCTGCAAATCCAATTTTATTGTGATCACCTATAATTCTAAATAAATTAAAAACTGGAAGATCAGGTTGAGCATCATACATATATACTTTGAATAATTCTTTTCCTTTATTATTAATACCAATAGGTCCTCGATTTTTTTTAATTACAAAGCCGAGATTTTTTATGGAGTCCGAAAAAGCATATATTAATTCGCTCGTATCAATAATGATTTCACCTTTGTGATTTACATAACTAGGCCGATCATTTGAATCTAGTTTTTTAAAAATGAAACCATTTGGATATTACGGTTCAAATTGTGCCAGCTATTTCGGCCTGATTGTGCCAGGTATTACGGTTCAAATGATGCCACTTTGATGGTTTAATTTTTTGTGGATTTATCTGTTTTACGG
>NZ_JCAXEC010000023.1:0-32296 GCF_059758715.1 Sphingobacterium sp. GQ94 | reverse complement strand
CACACAGGTGGAGACTGAAATAAGACTTTAGTACAAAGCATAAGTCTGCGAAACCCGAAGCCCATTTGTCTTTAGCAAACGGGTAGTTCACATTACTATATTTTTCATCGTTGTTTTTTAATTTTATACTGCAAATTTAAGACAGTGAATTATATAATATGAATCTATTATAATTGTGATAGCGTAAAGATTAACAACTTCTAAAATAGTAAATAGATATTGCTTGATTTTGAATAAATCGTGGTATATTTAATGTTATAGCGTGTGTCGATCAATTTCAGCTTGGATTTTGACACCCTTGGCCGAAAACCCTAACATAAACCTTGATGTGCTATTCATGAAAGTCAGTTTTTTACTTGTTCTCTATCTAATGGTTAGTTTACCTGCGTTTTGTCAATTAAACTTCTTAAACAAATTAAAGAAGGGTATACCTCAGCATGTAGTAATTTATGGGACAAGCTTGTCCAGCGGTGCTCATGGCCGGAATTGGATGTCAGTAGTCGCAAACGAACTGGAAAAAAGGTATGGAGCAGGCATGCTGTCTTATTCACTTTCTGGAAAAGGTGGCCAATGGTCCAATTGGGGGGTGCAGAATCTCCAAGATAGTGTAATATCAAAGCAACCGGATGCAGTAATTATTGAATTCGGCATGAATGATGCATTTCTGGAGCACAAAACATCCGTTGATGTAGCACGGTTGAATTTAGAATACATGATTGATCGGATTCTCATTTCTAATGATTCTTGTGATGTTGTTCTTCAGGTCATGAATATGGCTATTGGTAAATCTGCAAGCTTCAGACCGGATCTGGGGACCTATTATGAAATGTATCGTCAAGTTGCAAGAAAAAAGAATCTCGTATTGATCGACCATTATGAAAACTGGTCAATGGTGCTAAAACAAGGGGAGACTTCGTTTAGAGCATATGTTCCTGATGGTCTGCATCCTAATGCTCTGGGTGCCAAAGAGATTATTGCTCCAGAAATTTTGAGAGTTTTAAATGTTGAATTAAATAAAGAGAAATAAATGAGTTTAAAATTATTATTTTCAGCTATATTCCTAGTTTGCTTGCTCGGCTCAAACAGGGTTCATAATGAGGACATCTATAAGGCCGATATAATCATATATGGAGGTACTTCCTCAGCACTCACTGCAGCTGTTCAAGCGAAGAAAATGGGAAAGTCAGTGATTGTTGTTTCTCCTGATATTCACCTTGGAGGATTGTCCTCTGGAGGGTTGGGTTTTTCAGATACAGGGGATAAGTCCGTCATCGGTGGATTAGCTCGAGATTTCTATCATCGGATTTATAAAGTATACCAAGATAGTTCTTCGTGGCGTTGGGAATCCAAGAGTAAATATGGGAATAAAGGTCAAGGAACGCCTGCAATGGATGGCCAGGAACGTACGATGTGGATTTTTGAGCCTCATGTTGCAGAAAGAGTCTTTGAAGACTATGTAAAGGAATTCGATCTAGAAGTTTTAAGAGATGAATGGCTGGACAGAGACGCTGGAGTAAGAAAGAAAGGAAACCGGATTTTATCAATTAAGACATTGAGTGGGAAAATATTTCATGGAAAAATGTTTATTGATGCAACTTATGAAGGTGATTTAATGGCGGCGTCGGGTGTGAACTATCACGTCGGCCGGGAACCCAATAGTCTTTACAATGAACAATGGAATGGTGTGCAGACAGGAGTTTTGCATCACAATCACTGGTTTAAAGCTGATATTAGTCCCTACGTAATTCCTGGAGATCCGTCAAGCGGATTGCTTTTTGGTGTTTCATCGGAAAATCCAGGTATCTATGGCGCTGGAGATAGTCGATTGCAGGCATATTGTTTTCGGATGTGTTTAAGCGACCATCCTGATAATCGAGTTGCCTTTCCTAAACCTGATAATTACAACCCTGATAACTACGAATTGCTTGTAAGAGTGTTTGATTCAGGTTGGAGAGAATTTTTTCAGAAATACGATCCTATTCCCAATCGAAAAACAGACACCAACAATCACGGACCTTTTAGTACTGATTTTATAGGTATGAATTACGATTATCCTGAGGCTAGTTATAATAGACGTAAGGAAATTATTAAAGAACACGAGGATTATCAAAAAGGATTGATGTATTTTTTGAGTACTTCTGATAAGATACCTAAAGAGGTTCGTGAGAAAATAGCTAAATGGGGATTAGCGAAAGATGAATTTATAGATAATGGGAATTGGCCACATCAGTTGTATATCAGAGAAGCTCGTAGGATGGTTGGATCGTACGTAATGACAGAGCACGATACTTTCAGTGAATATGTTATTTCCGATCCAATTGGAATGGGTTCATATTCTCTTGATTCTCATAATGTACAACGATATGTTAAACCGGATGGTTTTGTTCAAAATGAAGGAGATATTGGCGTTCACCCTAAAGGAGGTGCTTATCAGATTTCCTACAGGTCTATTGTTCCAAAGCAAGAAGATTGTGAAAATTTACTTGTTCCGGTTTGTTTGTCGAGTTCCCATATTGCCTTTGGAAGCATTCGAATGGAGCCGGTTTTTATGATTTTAGGTCAGAGCGCAGCAATGGCAGCTTCACTCGCTATTGAAAAAGAACTTGATATTCAAGATGTCGTTTACACGGACCTCAAAAAAATGTTGGTTAAGGAAAATCAGATCTTAGTTAAACCATAATCTGATGTTTTTTTTATAAAAATATTATGAATACATTAGTTTTTCTTATTGTTTTCGCTATTTCTGTGTGTTTGTTGTTTTAATTATGCATTTAATTGTTGAATTAGAAATTTATTTGTTATAAAATTGCATTTTTATATGTTTCTTCACAATATTTGTGCTTTAATTATCTTTTTTATACAAAAAAAGATATAATAAAAGTATTTTTTGTATATTTTTGATTAAATAATGTGTGATAATAATTATTTAATCAAGATATGGGTAAAACATTATATATTGTAGGCGCAGGTCCTGGGGATGCTGATCTTTTAACCATTAAAGCCTATAATGTTATCAGACGTGCTGAAATTGTTTTGTACGACCATTTGGTTAATCAGGATATTTTGGAAATTGTCCCTGAAAATTGCTTAAAAATATACGTGGGTAAGCACCCCTATAGCGCTTGTATTTCTCAAGAGGATATCAATGGATTGATCAAAAAATATTGTCATCATTATGAGCGGGTTGTCCGATTAAAAGGAGGGGATCCGTATTTGTATGGACGAGGATTTGAAGAATGGTTATGTGCAAAAGAGATGGGAATCAATGTGGAATATATACCCGGAATCAGTAGTATGCAGGGAGCAGGTTTAAATGACATTCCTTTAACGCATCGCGGAGTTAGTCATGGGGTATGGATTATTACAGGGATGAAAGAAAATGGAGAGCTTTCAGCAGATCTCTCATTGGCAGTTCTTAGCGATTCTACAATAATTATATATATGGGAATGCGGAAATTAGCTGAAATCGCTAGAACGTATGTCTTGAATAATAAGGGCAACACACCTGCTGCAATCATTCAGAATGCATCTACTAACCGGCAAAAAAAAGTTACTTGTTTGGTGAGAGATTTAGTTAAGGCTAGTCATGAAAATCAGTTAAATCATCCAGCAATTATTGTCATTGGCGCCGTGGTTAATCTTCAGTTTCAGTTATCGAATATCCTAGAAAGTCAGAGAGGAATTATTTAGAGAAACACCACAGGTCTCTTATTTTCCCCCCTTCGCATATTGCTGATTTAAAGATTCAGAATGGCAATTACCGCGTTTATCACCATTATTGTTTTCAAAATAGGACCGTTCATTACCCAATAAATAACGCTCACGCTCTAAAACGTTCGGTTTGTTGCCTTCTGCCAATGGATAATTTCCTTAGGTTAAGTCTTCGTGGTGAGGTCTATTAATCCAACAATTACTTATAAAGCACTACCATTTAACTCTTTAGGCGATTTGGAGTTTTTGTTTTTTTTATGCTGTCTATATGGACTGCCCATTCATTCAAATCCTTTTGATCTTTGTATAAGAAGCTTTTATCAACGTATTGTTTGTTAAGAGATAACGCATAGTGCGTAATTTTTTTTCCGGTTGAATCGTTGTCAAGGTACAGGTAAATGCTTTCGTAGGTTTCAATTTTACTCCTAGCTTTCTCAAAGAATGAGATAGAGTTTAGGATTAAGAAATCCATTTTATTTTCTGGTTGTTCTACAAGCATTGTTTTGTAGGTCAAGAAATCCATAAATCCCTCAAATACGGTAATGTTTTTAGCACCATTTCTGAAGCTGCTGATATCTTTAGGAGAACTTGAGCCTTTAAAAATTGGATTACGGATTTCATAACCCAGAGAGTCGTTCTGAAACCCTATTGCTTGAAATATTTTATTATTAACCCGATATTTTAGCTCAATGCAATATTGATCTGCAATTTGAATGGAGATTTTTCGGCTCTGGAGGTATTGGAGTAGATTCTCTGAATAAAGAGTTCTTTTTTCTAGAATGAATAATTTATTTTCAGGTTTGTGATCCTTTTTGGGATAAATGTCGACATTTTTTTTCTGGTGCCGTCTTGTCTGTTGAAATTCAATAAAAACTTCTTCTAAAGTGTAACCCTGATAGTGTATCATAAAATCAATCAGATTTCCACCATATCCTAGCCCGAAATCAAACCATCTATTTAGTTTTCTGTTAATTTTAAAGGAAGGAATTTTTTCATTTCGAAAGGGTGAAAAATACCAGTAATTATTGGAACTTATTCTGCAGGCCAAATAACCTAGCTCTGATAGATATTCTACTAAATCTAGATTTTTTATTTCCTCTAAGGTAATTTCGTGATTCTTTTTTGACATAATTTATGTTTTATATTTCAAAATCTTAGCTAGATTATTTATGTATTTTTATAAATTACGGTAAAAACTTTCCGAATTTTGGCTTAATTTTACGTACAAGATTACAGTTAAAAACTTGTACCTCAGTTTATATTCCTTGTAATGATGTCAGTTTTTTAATTAAATACTGAGGAAATGCGCTAGCAATTTGTTAACTAGTTTTTTGGTGAGAGGTATTGTTTGCTAATTAATTAAAATGCACCAAATTTTAACGCGAGGGTACAGCTTTTATTTTGTCTTACGTTCAGTTTGTTAGGTGTATTTTTTTCCAGGTGCCTTTCTAGGTGAAATCAGATTCGGCCAGAATCTTGATTCTCGGTCTCGCTAATGATAAAAAAATGGAATGGGATTTTGTAAAATCCTTTACAACACTTAGCTTTAGCTTTCAAAGAGTACATGGAAAAGCAAGTAAATGCCGATGAATTTGTAAAGAGATTTATGTTTGGGAGCCTCGAGCATCTCAAGCATGAGCATTCACCTGTTAAAATTTTCCAATTAAATGAGATTGCTCCCTACCTTAAAACACCAATTCCACCTATTTTCTTCGGCTATAATTTACTTGTTCACATAACTCAAGGTTATTTTAAGCACCAAATTGGTCCGGAAGAGTATTTGGTCCAAGCTCCAGCTGTTTTGATTATAAATTACGGTAATATATCAGCCATTCAATCTGTGGATAAATCTGCTCAAGGACACTGCGTGCTGATTAATGATAATGCCATGACATCCTTATTTAGAGAACAAGAAATATTAAACTTTTTCATGGTTTCACCGTTGTTAAATTTAAATAATGGGGACAGTCAAGATATCCATCTTTTGCTTGGATTGATGTATAAAGAATTGAATGATAAGGATCCGTATAAAGAGCTCTCTGAAAATTTATTAAAATCTTTGCTTCTCAAGATCATCAAGCTTTCGGATACTAAAAAATTATTAAATAGACGTCAAGAGGTTGCCATGCGCTTTAAACAACTTGTTCATAAGAATTTCTACCAAGAAAAGAAGTTGAATTTTTATGCTGACAAACTAGCTGTTTCTATAAACTATCTGAATCGATGTGTATCTACAGTTTTTAAAAAGTCATCAAAGGAACTTGTTCTTGAGGTATTGATTATGCACAGCCAACTTTTGCTCTTCGAATCGACTAAGAGTGTGGCTGATATAGCTTATGAACTTGATTTTTCAGATCCGTCTTATTTTTCTAGAATTTTTAAAAAATTTGTTGGTATCACACCAACAGCTTATCGAGAGTCTTGTGAGTAAAAAATCTTGTTAATGCACGATTTGTCCTATTAATTGTGCTAATTAAAATATCTGTTATTAAGTTTGACCTTTAATTTTGTATAAGTAGGTCGTGAAATTAATTTCATCGGTATTTAGATCTTAAGCAAAATAAAAATAGTATGATTCAATGGATGGTTCAACATCCCTCAAATACATTATTCTTATTACGGATTTACAAGATATACATGAATATGGATCGATCACCAAATATTTTGTCTATTTTTTAATTTAAGATTATATGTTAGCTTACGCGAAACAAACAGATTTCAATACTTATATTTCTGATTTTAAAGCAACGCTTACGCGTCTTTTTCATTCAGAATTTGATTATAACAAACTAAGTTTAAAAAGAGATTTACCGAGCGAATTTTGGAGTGAAATCATGAAAATGAAACCTCTTTCGGTAGCTATACCTGAAAGTCACGGTGGTAGAGGTGTTATAGTCAAAGAATGTTTAGGTGTTCTTTCTGCGGCTTCTTATGAGTCATTATCATTGTCGCTTACTTTTGGTATTAATATCGCATTATTTTTAGAACCGCTTGCTAAATATGGTTCAAATTCCATTAAACATGGGATCTTTGATCAATTTTTAGAAAATGGGGCAATGGGTGGATTGATGATTACTGAACCTGGTTATGGAAGTGATGCACTAAATATGCAAACTTGTTTTAAACAAAATGAAGATCATTATCAAATCCAAGGTAAAAAACATTGGCAAGGATTAACGGGTGCTGCTGATTTCTGGATTGTTACAGCTCGTAAAAAAAATGATAATGGTGATTTAACTCGAGATATTGATTTTTTTGTTACTGATAATTCGCAGCAAGAACAATATATAGAAGTTCAGCAACGATACAATAACCTTGGGTTATATGCAATTCCATATGGTGTTAATCATCTTGATTTGAAAGTGCCATTGGATCAAAAACTAGAACCTTCCAGTACAGGTATTAAATTGATGCTAGATACTCTTCATCGAAGTAGGCTCCAATTTCCAGGGATGGGAATGGGATTCATCAAAAGAATGCTGGACGAATCCATGAGACATTGTAATGATAGACGAGTTGCGGGATTGCGATTAAACGAAATTGATTCTGTTAAATTCCAATTGTCTCGATTACAAGCATCTTATACGATTTGTTCGGGAATGTGTTCATACAGTACCCAAGTTAGCTCAATCGATCATGAGCTTTCAGGTTTTGGAATAGAGGCAAATAGTGTGAAAGCGCTCGTCACCGATTTGATGCAAGAAGCCGCTCAAATAACTCTCCAGTTATCAGGAGCTAATGGATACAGGCTTGATCATATAGCAGGAAGAAGCGTAGTCGATAGCAGGCCTTTCCAAATATTCGAGGGCTCAAATGAAATGCTATATGCGCAGATCGCGGAGGCTATCAGCAAACTTATGAGAAAAAGTAAAGAAAAAAGTCTACTGACATTCTTAAAAACCTACAAATCGACTGAATTTGCAGCTCCAGTATTTGCTTCGCTATTAGATTTTAATTTGGAGGAGGGCATCAAACAAAGAGATTTGGTCACTTTAGGGAGAATGATTGCACGAGTAATTAGCTTCCAATTTACTTTAAACTTGAGTAATGTTGGTTTTAACAATGGTTTGGTTGAACTTACCAGAGAACATATGCATATGGATTTATCGATGTTCGCTGGCCAATTGGCTAGTAAACAAAAAGCCGATCCAATTGAATATTATCAAGAAAATTCGGATTGGATGAACAGCATGTTTTCGTAGCTTTTTTCTACACCATCTAACAAAGAGTCCTGTTTATTTATTAAATGGGACTTTTTATCGCTATCTAGGAAACACAATTCAAGGAAGCATAGTCGAACTTAGAAGATGGAATGGTTTAATGGGCCATTGGAAGTGGGATACATATAAAAAATAACCACTCCAATACTCTTTTTTCTATAAATCATTTGTTCGTGTCCGTTGTTTCAAACAAAAGCCTTATACACGTATAAATAGTTATGTATTGGTGTCGAATTATTTTTTCTCGAATCGATTTTGAATAAACTTTTGAAGAATTAATGCGTGTGTATGCTTGCTGTCTCGGGCAGCATATACGAAGGTAATCATCGGGGAATCTTCCCACTGCTCTAAATAAACATCGACCAGATCGTTATTTTTTAACTCCGCTAAATATTTAGCTTCAAAATCCTTCCATCTTTCAGGCATATGAGCAAATTCTAGTCTTATTTTAGTTGAAGGAGTTATTTCTTTTGCCCATTGATCAACTGATGCTTTCTGTTTGCTGACACCCCTTGGCCACAGTCGGTCCACTAAAACTCTTAATCCATCTGACGGTGCTGGATCTTCATAGACCCTTTTGATTTTAATTTTTGGATACATCCCTATGAAGTTACGATTTTTTTTTTTGCTGAAAACTCTAAAACTATTTTTCTAATCTTTCATGAATTCTTCGTATTTAATGACATACACTTTTTGAAATTAGGGCAGTTTTGAATATGTTGTTTTTAAGCATTTGCCTTTATTTCTTTCAAATATTATTTCTATATTTAGAAAGCAACTTAAATGCAACCTACAACCTAATGATACTGTAATGCTAGACCTTTCACCAAAGAGTGAATTCGCCTACGGAATGGCTGAAGAATTATTTTTAATGTATTTTTCTCGATTGAGTTATTATGCCTATCAATTTGTGCAGGATAAAGAAATAGCAAATGATATTGTCCAAGACAGTTTTGAAAAATTATGGCAACTTGATGGATTAAAGCAAAAGGAACAAGCGCAACTTGTGAGCTTCCTGTACTCCTCTGTCAGGAATGCATCATTAAATATGCTTAAGAGGAACAAAGTCAAAGAACGCTTTTCTAATTTTTTATTATATCAAAGTCATTTTGAACCAACAAAAGAGGATTTAATCATTGAAGCTGAATTGATAGCAAAATTACATTTTGCTATTTCAACATTGCCTGATAAGTGCAGAAACATATTTTATCTTTCTTATTTTGATGGTTTTTCAAATCAAAAAATCGCTGATTTGTTAGTCTTAAGTGTTCAGACTGTAAAAAACCATAAGCAAAATGGTTTGAAATTACTACGGTCAAAATTGCTTTGGAATGGTTTATTAAGCCTATTGTTCTTTTTTTTATAAATTTTTATATATGTGCTGGTACTTTTTATAGGTTAAGTT
This sequence comes from Sphingobacterium sp. GQ94, assembly GCF_059758715.1. Classification (NCBI taxonomy): domain Bacteria; kingdom Pseudomonadati; phylum Bacteroidota; class Sphingobacteriia; order Sphingobacteriales; family Sphingobacteriaceae; genus Sphingobacterium; species Sphingobacterium sp. GQ94. The sequence goes on along the minus strand of NZ_JCAXEC010000023.1, from coordinate 22,960 downwards.
TTCTTATTCTTAGAAACCTAACCAAATGAATCAAGTTCGTCTTATTGAGTTGATCGAAAGTCATATAAATAATGAATTGACCCAGGAACAAAGGATCGAACTTTCTTTGTGGCTGGAGGAATCTGTAGATAATCGAAAACTGTTTAATAGGATTACCGATGAACATTATTTAAAAAAGTCAATTTCTTACCTAGAGTCCATTGATTCAAAAAAAGAATGGAAAAAGTCTATATTATTTAAAAAGCAAAGAAAGCGTAGAAGGATTGTGCAGTTGGCAATTGCAACTGGAACGGTTATGGTTTTATTTGTTTTAAATTTTTATTTAAATAAAACTTATTTTTCCACAGATAATAAATCGTTTAATGCTATTCATTCGAAAGGATTTTTGAAAAAAGATTCTCTTTTAAACAAGATATCCATAATCCTATCTGATGGTAAGAAAATGGGTATTTCAGATATCCATTCAGAAGCGAGTTTTACAGCAGATGGAGTGACCATTTGTTTTCGGAATGGTAAACTCACCTATAACTTCAAAAAAGGTCTTAATAGCTTGCATAAATTTGTAGAGGTTGTTACCTACGGGGAAACTACTTGTGAGGTAGTTTTAATGGATGGTTCACAGGTTTGGCTTAACGCGCATTCTTCTTTAAAATTCCCCGTAGAGTTTGCACAAAATTCAAGGAATGTTGAGCTAAAAGGTGAGGGTTTTTTTGATGTTAATCACCAATTAAATAAAACTTTCTTAGTTCGCTATGCCCAGCATAGCATTGAAGTCTTTGGTACTTCCTTTAATATTAATGCCTATCAAGATTGGGTGAAAACCACTTTGGTTGATGGGAATATTCGATACAATTCATCCATGGGCTCTGTCATGTTATCCCCAGGGGAACAAATCATAAGCAATCAAAGCTCTTACGATAAGAAGTTTGCCGACATAGAGAAAGTGCTAGCCTGGCGAAAAGGGGATTTCAATTTTAAAAATGCGGATATATACGAGATTTTGGAAGAACTGTCTCAGTGGTATGGTTTTTCAATTGGCGGTATCCATAGTACATATCGTGGAACCTATTCAGGTGTTATCTCTAGAAATCTTTCTTTACATGAAATGCTAAAGATAATTAATCAAATGACTGGTGAATCATTCTTTGCCATCGGAAAATACGTTACAAATAAAAATAATATTTAACCCTAATTCCTAAACTTATGTCTCAAAAAATTAGAAAAAACCATTGGTTACTGATTTGCGGAATGGGTATTTCTTTGTCAAGTTTTGCTAACCTGCAATCCATTTCAATGACAGCAAAAAATAAAAATTTGAATGTTGTTGTTCATGAAATTGCAGACCGCAGTAATTTGAAATTGATTTATCCCGACGAATTTTCTTCTCATAAGAAAATGGTCAACCTCGATGCAAATAATAAAAATATTAAGGATATTCTTGCAGAAATTTTGCAAGGGACCAACTATGGTTATGAATTAATTGCAAATACATTAGTGATTAATGTCAATCGAAATGAATTAGACCATAAAAGTACAAAACGTCCTCAACAAAGGATTTTAAAAGGTACAGTTTTAAATCAGGATCAAAGTCCACTGCAGGGCGCCACTGTCTCCTTGAAAAGTAATGAATCGCTCGGTGCTCAAACCGATGCCCAAGGTAAGTTCGAGCTTAAATTTACTGGGAAAGACACATTGGTTGTAACCTATTTAGGTTATCTAAGTAAGCAAATTGCTGTGAATGCTGAACAGCAACTATTGACTATTCATTTGGAACCCTTATCATCTGAGCTCTCTGAAATTGTTGTGGTCGGTTATGGTACGCAAAAGAAAGAGAACTTGACTGGATCGGTGTCTGCAGTGAAAGGTGAAGAGATTGCAGAGAGACCTGTCTCAAACACAACTCTAGCTTTACAGGGATTGGCCCCAGGATTAAGTATAGTCAACAGAGGAGGAGCCCCAGGAGATGATAATGTACAAGTTAAAATCCGTGGAACAGGAACTTTAAATAATTCCAACCCACTTGTTTTGGTGGATGGCATACCACAATCGCTAGCCAGTGTCTCACCTGGAGAAATTGAATCTATCTCGGTTCTAAAGGATGCTGCCTCTGCCTCAATATATGGCTCTAGGGCTGGAAATGGTGTGATATTAGTAACAACCAAAAGAGGAGTAAAGGAGGGTGTACAAGTTAGCTATGATAATTATTTTGGTCTTCAAAGAATAAACTTTTGGCCAGAGTCGGCAAGCCCTGGCGATTATCTTAGATTGACCAATGAAGCCTATGAAAATGCAGGATTACCAATACCGCATAGTGATGAATGGATTCAAAATGTAGAAGCTGGAACTGAACCATTAAAATATCCATTTACGGACTGGGGTAAGGCTTTATTTAACAATCAGGCCTTTCAACATAGCCACGCATTAACTCTATCTGCTGGTGGGAAAAGCGGTAGAATATTGGCCAGCTTAAATTACTTGGATCAGGATGGTATATTATATAAACATAATTTTGAACGGTATAGTGCACGTATTAATGCAGATTTATACATTACTAAAAAATTAAGTTTTAATGCAGATTTATTATACCGTAGGAGGAACTATACAGGGGTAGGACAAGATCCGAATGTACTCATTCAAAGTGTACTTCATTCTAAACAATCTGTAGTAGGTGAGTATCCGAATGGATCCCATGACATGGTTGGTGGCTGGATTAATACTTATGCTTTAGTCAACAAATCTGGATCTAAAAAGCGACAAACTGATGAGGTGGTTGGAACCTTGGGGCTAAAATACGACATTATAGAAGGATTGTCTCTTAAAGGCTACCTTTCTTTCAATAACTCATTTATGGAGAGTCAGCTTTATCAAAAGCGTTTGGAGATGTTGGACTATTATACAGGAAACCCTATACCGGTTTCTAGTTTCTGGACGCAAAATAAACTAACTGATGAGAGAAAGCGAACTTTCGAACCCAATTATCGAATATTTGCCGATTACAATAAATCGATAGGTCAAAGTGATTTTAAAATCATGGTAGGTTATGATGAAATTCATAATCGCTACCGTGCACTTGGTGCGAGTAGGGATAATTTTTACAGTAATGAACTCCAAGAAATTGATGCAGGAGATACTAAGAACTGGAAAAATTGGGGTGGATCAGAAGAATGGAGATTGAGATCCTTTTTTGGTAGAATTAACTATGCATTTAAAGATAAATATCTTTTGGAAGGTAATTTAAGGTATGATGGTTCATCTCGTTTTTCTAAAGGCAAAAAATATGGTTTGTTTCCTTCTTTCTCAGCGGGTTGGAGAATTTCTCAAGAGAATTTCCTAAAGGATAATGGAGTTATTTCTGAATTAAAATTAAGAGGATCTTGGGGTAAATTGGGTAACCAGGATATTCCATTGTATCGCAATGTAGCTACCTATAATTTGAATCAAGGCTATAATTTTAACAATACCGTAGTGGTTGGTGCTGCTCAAACCTTAGCAGCAAACACGGACATCACATGGGAAACAACGAAGATGAGTAATGTTGGTTTAGATGTTGAATTATACCAAGGTCGCTTTTCATTTGTAGGGGAGTATTTCTGGAGAACAACAAACGATATTTTATTTTCATTGCCGATAGCTCCGAGTATTGGAATTGAGGCGCCAACGCAGAATTCAGCTACTGTTGAAAATAAGGGATGGGAGTTTTCTGCACGTTATAATGGGAATCAAACAGATAAACCATTTAAATATAGTATTGGATTCAATATTTCTGATGTAATCAATAAAATCACAGATCTCAAAGGTACTGGGCCGTATTATCGTGACAACTTTATCACTTGGAGGGAAGGGTATTCAATTAACACTCTTTATGGCTACAAAACTTTAGGTTTATATAGAACTCAGGAAGATTTGGACAAATATCCAAAAATCAACTCACAAGCTACATTAGGAGACATCATTTACGAGGATACCAATAAAGATGGAGTTATTAATTCTGAGGATCGTGTTGTATTAGGAAATATGGATCCAAGATTTCCAATTGGTTTAGACTTTAATGCTAGCTATAAAGGATTCGATTTTACGATGTTCTGGCAGGGTGTTCTTAAGTCACAATCTAATTTGGATGGAGCGTTAATCGAAGGGCCTAATTGGCAGAATTTTACGACAGCTGATATGGCCAAAAATCGTTACCACGAAACCAGGAATCCAAATGGCACAATGCCAAGAGTGTCCTATGGTAATAGTTGGAATATTTTTGTTTCAGATTTTTGGCTTCAAGATACAAAATACCTAAGATTAAAGAACGTCCAATTGGGATATAGCTTCCCTACTTCAATTGTGGATAAGTTGAAACTAAAGAAGCTTAGGGTATATGTATCTGCAGAAAACTTACTAACGTTCTCTGGAACCCAATGGGTTGATCCTGAATTTCCCGCTGGAAGACTACAATATTTTCCTCAAAGTAAGGTTATGACTGCTGGAATGAACTTTATTTTTTAACCAAATTAAACCGAGAAAATGAAAAATAAAATAATATATCTCTGCATGCTATCGCTCTGTCTTAGCAGCTGCGAGGATTCTTTGGAATTATACCCAACGACTTTAATTTCTGAAAATACCTTCTGGACTCAGGAAAAGGATGCCTTATTGGCCATAAACGCCATTTACAGAGAACTAGACGAAGTAAATATGGTTATCAACTTGGACGGTGCAACTGATTTAGGCTATGTGAGAAATGGTTGGGTAACCTGGTACAAATTAGGTATGGGAATCCAGGACCCATTAGATAACGAAGTTTTTGATGTTTGGTCTAGGTACTACAGGGGAATCCGAAAGGTTAACAATTTATTGGAAAATGTTGACAAGATACCTCAGGCAGATCCTGAATTAATCAAACGAGTAAAATCTGAAGCTAGGTTTTTGAGAGCCTATTATTACACGAATTTAACCAGCCTTTGGGGTGATGTTCCTTTGATTCTAAAAACCATTATGATTAATGAACATGTGGCCAATAATCCCAAATCACAAACCGTTGACTTTATTATTTCAGAATTGGATGACATCGTGGCCAAAGACGGTTTGCCGCTACGGTATAGTGATGCTGATTTAGGCAGGGCAACTCTAGGAGCCGCATTAACACTAAAAGCACGAGTTTGCATTCGAAATCAAAAATGGGAACAGGCTGCTAAGGCCGCTAAGGCGGTGATGGATTTAGGAGTATACAAACTTCATGAACATTACGGTGAGCTCTTCAGTTATGCCGGTGAGAATTCTGCTGAAATTATCTTTGCGAACCAATTTGCTAAGGGAGGAATAACCCATGGTGCATTTAATTGGGGTCCGAATTCTATTGGTGGGAGCAGTACCGCTGAGCCCATTCGCAAATTGTTCTTGAAATATGGTTACAAAGGGACAAAAGATCCCGCGAATCCATACAAAAATATTGATCCCAGGTTTGGTTATTCTATCTATTATCCTGGTTCGGTGGTATATACCGAAGGTGGAAAAAATGTACTATATAATTCCTTACCAACAGCAGATAACAAATCAGTTGATAAAGTAAATACACAGGATAATAACTCTTCTCATGGATGGAATATTCGAAAATATATAGACTATGCAAATGACAAAGCTAATCCAGCCCAAGGAGATATTGACTTAATACTAATGAGATATGCTGATGTTTTATTGATGTATGCTGAGGCTAAAGTGGAATTGCAACAGATTGATCAAACTGTGTATAATGCTATAAATCTGGTGAGAGGACGCAAATCTGTAGAAATGCCTCCCATCTCTACCGGCTTATCTCAAAATGAACTAAGAGAAAAGATTCATCAGGAACGAGCAGTTGAATTTGCCTTTGAGGGGCTACGTATTTACGATATGTACAGATGGAAAATTGGTTCGGAAAAAGTTGGTGCAGTGCAGGGATTTGATTATATGTTGAATGGTGTTTCAAAAATTTGGGATATTGGAATCAAACGAAATTTTGATGAAAACAGAGATTATTTATGGCCTATTCCTCAACGGGAAATTGATTTAAACAAGAGTATCGTACAAAATCCCAATTGGTAAGATTTAAACGGAATTGTTAAAATTATTTCTTAATCAAAATCAATGTTCAGAAAGGTTTACTGGAGTTTATTCTGGTAAACCTTTTAGAGAAAGTCCAAGAATCCAGATTATTTTTTTTAACAACTTAGACTTTTAGTAAAATATTTTATACCAGCTAACCCTTGAGTATAGCTTTTTAATTCTCAGGGATGAGTTGTGTCAAAACTCGAAAAAGCTGCTGTGTAAAACTATATTTTATTAATTTGATAAAATCTCCTTATATTGGAGATGACCTACGTATAAACCGTATTCAATTTTTAAATAACCTTACTAGCTTTAACTATTATTTTTTATGAATTTACTAACCAAAGGTAAATTATCCGTTTTCATGTTTTTAGAATACTTTATATGGGGTTCATGGTATGTAACCATGGGAAACTATCTATTTACAAATTTTAGTTCCAATGCCATTGAAGTGGGCTCAGCATATGCGAACCTATCAATAGGGGCGCTCATTTCCCCTTTTTTTATTGGAATGATTGCCGACCGGTATTTTGCTCCAAAATATGTAATCGCCGTCCTTCATGCCCTTGGTGCAATCACCTTGTGGATCATCAGTGGTTTAACAGATTTTTCTAGCTTTTGGTGGCTGATTTTGTTGTATTGCATGTTATTTATGCCTACGATTTCTTTAAGTAATTCGATTGCGTTTAGTTTACTTAAAAATGCAAGTAAAGAATTTCCTTTAATTCGTGTGTTTGGAACAATTGGTTGGATTATAACGGGTTTGATTTTAGGATACAATGGTCTTGAGGCCTCGCCATACACTTTTAAACTCGCTGCCGCCGCCTCCATCGTATTGGTCTTTTTAGCATTGGTACTCCCCAATTCAAAAAAATATGAGAAAGGGGCTTCTAGCATAAAAGGAGTTATCGGATTAGAAAGCTTTAAATTATTGAAGGATAGATCTTATTTAACTTTCTTTTTATGTTCTATAGGAATCTGTATACCACTTTCTTTTTACTACAGTTTCACCAATGCCTTTCTTAATGATATTGGCTTGGAAAATGTTTCTGGAAAAATGACCTTGGGACAAATTTCAGAATTCGTTTTTATGTTATTCATACCGCTGATGTTTCGAAGACTAGGGGTAAAGGCTATGCTAATTTTTGCTGTAATAGCCTGGATATTGAGATACTTTCTATTTGCCTTTGCTGAGATTGGACAGGACACTTGGATGTTGTTGGCAGGAATATTATTACATGGTATATGTTATGACTTTTTCTTCGTCACAGGTCAAATTTATACTGATAGCAAAGCTGATGATAAAACAAGGAATGCTGCGCAGGGACTGTTAACGTTTGCAACCTATGGAATTGGAATGATCCTTGGGGCCTATATTTCCGGATTTATTACCGAAATTTATGCTTTAGAAAGTACTTCGGGAGACCGCTATGATTGGAAAAACGTATGGTTGATGCCAGCTTATTTTTCAATATTTATTTTAATGATCATATTCATTTTTTTTAAGGAGAAGATATTTCAGAAGGCCAAAGCAAAACCATAATCATATAGGGATAACTTTGGGGTAGAGGCAATCCTGGTACTCGTTAAATAGTACTATTTTGAAAACTAAAATTATTAAATATGAAATTTACTGTGGTTATAATGTTTTCTTTATTGGTTCATGCCGTTCAAGCCCAGAGGTATTCCGATATTCAAATTCTTTATAATTTCTCAATTCAACCGGACTCAACTAATGAAAATTCCAGGAAAGAATGGTTATGCGAGTTACTAATAGCAGAACAGATCAGCGTATTTCATAGAATGAGTAAATACGATTCAGACTCTGTTCTGAATGAGCATAAACTGACAAAAGGTATAGCTTATTCTTATGGTCCAATCAATCAGACCAATTTTGAGATAGTAAAATCAGCGGACACAATTAAGACTTTTGAATTTCTAAGGGGCACACTTATGTCCATTAGTAATGATCTCTCTGTTTATTCTGAGCGGAGAGATTCAATGATATGGGAAATTTCTAGTGATACTTCAACTATTGCAGGTTTTCTTTGTCAAAAAGCGACAACCACTTGGGGAGGACGCAAATGGACTGCATGGTTCAATACTGAAATATCAATTTTTGACGGTCCGTATAAATTTCAAGGATTACCGGGGCTCATCATCGCTGTAAGTGATGAAGATGAATATTTTCAATTTAAATTTGCTGGAATGCTTAAAAAGAGAAAGATTATTTTTGATGTCCTATCCCTTAGAGAAGATCTTAAAATACACAATACAACGAAATTAAGTTTCCTAAAGGAGCGGCAAGAGATAAGAAATAATTTAATCCTGATTGCAAAGGCAGAAGGAACTCATTTAAGCGGTAAACATATTGAATATATGAAAGAAGTAAGACTAAAAGACAATAATTTTATCGAGCTTTTTTAGTGAATTTTAGTCAAACCTTTATTATGATGGATTATGAAAAAGAGTCTTTAGCAGGATTAGTTCTCGATCTCTTTTAAGTTTGTCATTTTTTTATATTCTAGGAATCCTTTAATATCTTCAAAATGTTCTCTAACACGTTTATTTCCAAATTCAAAGACTTTTTTTGCCAGACCGTCCAGAAAATCTCTGTCGTGAGAAACCAATATTAATGTTCCATCAAAATTTTCAAGAGCATCTTTAATGATATCTTTTGTTTTCATATCTAAATGGTTGGTTGGCTCATCAAGAATTAAGAGATTTACTGGCTCAAGTAACAATTTAATCATAGCTAGCCGAGTTTTTTCACCTCCTGATAATACCTTAACTTTTTTCGTAGTATCCTCTCCACTAAACATAAATGCGCCTAATAAATCTTTTATTTTCACACGTACATCTCCAACAGCAATCTGATCTATGGTTTCAAAAACTGTTAATTCTTCATCTAATAGCGCTGCTTGATTCTGAGCAAAATAGCCAATTTTTGAATTGTGGCCAATTTTTAAACTTCCCTCAAAATCAATCTCTCCCATAATTGCTTTTATCATGGTTGATTTACCTTCACCATTTTTACCGACAAATGCCACCTTATCTCCCCGTTCAATAGTTAAATTTGCTTTTTCGAAAACCAGGTGATCCCCATAATTTTTACTCAGGTCTTCGACGATCACCGGATAGCTCCCAGATCGTGGTGAAGGCGGGAATTTAAGTCGAAGCGCAGAATTATCAACTTCATCGATTTCGATGATATCAAGTTTTTCCAACATCTTTACTCTCGATTGAACTTGAAGAGTTTTTGAATACGTCCCCCTGAATCGATCTATAAATTCCTGATTGTCCGCTATAAACCGTTGTTGTTCCTCGTAAGCCTTTAATTGATGCAATCTTCTATCTTTTCTCAGCTCTAAGTAATGACTATATTTTGCTTTATAATCGTATATTTTGCCCATCGTGACCTCTATGGTTCGATTGGTAATATTATCAACGAACGTTCGATCGTGGGAAATAACAATGACAGCCTTAGCGGAGTTGATTAAAAAGTCTTCTAACCATTGGATACTTTCAATATCCATATGATTGGTTGGCTCATCCAGAAGAATGAGATCTGGTTTTTTTAACAATATTTTGGCCAGTTCAATCCGCATTCTCCATCCACCTGAAAACTCAGAAGTTTGGCGCGTAAAATCACGACGCTCAAATCCTAGTCCTTTTAATACTTTTTCAACCTCCGCATCGTAATTGGTTTCTTCAATCGAATAGAATTTCTCACTTAGTTCTGAAACACGTTCAATGACTTTCATATAATCATCCGAATCATAATCAGTCCGTATATTGAGCTGCTCATTGAGAGATTCTAGTTCATCTCGCATAGCGTATACTTCTTGAAATGCTTTAGATGTTTCTTCAAAAACACTCAGGTTATCCTTGGTCAATAAATGCTGAGGCAGATAAGCTATCACAGCATCTTTAGGCCCTGATACATTCCCTGTCGTTGGTTTACCAGCACCGGCTATGATTTTTAATAATGTAGATTTCCCAGCCCCATTTTTTCCCATTAATGCTATTTTATCATTCTCATTAATTGAAAAAGACACATCACTGAAAAGTGTGGTTCCACCAAAAGATACAGAAATATTGTTTACGTTAATCACGATCGCTTTATTTAATTGAGGTGCAAAGATAATTTAATCTTTCCTTATATATAAAATTAATTAAGATTGAATAAATTACCTTTTAACCCTATTAATATGCATTCATGAATACTAGCTGTATTTTTTTAATAAAGGCATGCCAAACCCTGGTTTTGACGGTGGTATTAGTTTTCCATCTTGTATGGTGTATGCTGAGAAATCCACATCATCAGAACTGCAGGTAACCCCCTCAACAGTAACCGTATTTCCTAATCCCCCAGCTAAATGGCCAGTATAATAGGACTTTAATAATGAACCCCAAGCATGCGGAGATGCTTGAACACCAAAACGTTTTAATTCAGGCATTAGCTTTCTCCAATTGGTAAATCCTAATCCTTCAATATCGGTCAGGTAAACATCTAACAATTTGTTTTCCATTAATTCGGTAAGAAGTCTCGGATCGGGATCTGCTTCTCCGTCTGCCAATAAGGTTTCGAATCCGGTTTTTGTCATCCAAGATTTTAACTCACGGTAATCAGATACAGTCTCATGAAAGGGTTCTTCTATCCAAAATAATTTAATAGGGGAGATGGCCTCTAAATATTTTATAAATTCCTGCACCGTGAATCCATTGTTTCCATCCACTAAAATCTGGCAATCTGGAAAAGCTGCGGCAACTTTTTTTGTTACTTCAATATCCCGTTGAAGACCAAGTTTGTAAGGCATCCAGCGGTTTCCTCTACCAATTTTGAGTTTAAATTGACGGTAACCTAAATTATAATCAAACTGACATTCCTCCAAAATTCGATCTATTCCACCAGGTTGGTGACTTGGCTCCAAATCATCAAAATAGATCATTCCACTATAATACGCTGTAGTAAATGGTTTTTCGTTACCTAAAAGAGCATAAACAGGTTTATTCAGAATATTTCCTACTAAATCATGAAGGGCAATATCAAAGGGCATATATTGCTGATTTAACAGTCCAATTTCAGGATCGAATATTTCTGATATTTGTTTTCCAATCATTTCTTTCACCTGATTCTGAGCATCTCTTTGCGATCCACGTAAAGATGCCCAACCCATTGCGCCTTGATCTGTCTTAAGAATGCAAATTTCTACATTCGGTCCATATCCATGAATATCAAGTCTAGCATTTTTCCCTACTAAACGAGGGTATTGTAATCTAACTGATGAAAATTGAACTTCTTTTATTTTATGGTACGCTAGTTCGGCTTTCGAACGTAAGTTAACTTCACTTGGAAATGCACTTGCGATATTTGGCAATCCTTGAACCAGACTAGTGGCTAATCCAATATTTAATGATTGGATAAATGTTCTTCTTTTCATAAGCGATTTTTTAGTTTTTATGACCTATTAAAATACTATTGTATAATTGGAAATTTTTAAGTTTAGACTATATCTCGTTTGTAATCAAACGGATAGTTGGTATACAAGTATACAAAAAAACTAAATAAAGTTTTGTCCAGCACTAAATATTGGAAGGTCAATTTTCTACTTTTTGACTAAAAGTCCGACTCTAAATTAGCTTAAGCATATCAAGAACGCATTTTTTCGAAAAAAAAATATTTTTTTAAACGTTACAATTTGCTAAATCATTTTAATGAGCGTTAAACTGCCATTTTATTTTTTTTTTACCGTTACTTGCCTGATTTATTACATTTTATACGGTTTGTTGTATAATTTAGTATTATGTTATACAAATCGATAGCTCAATCGATATTGTATGACTGAAAACCTAAAATCGCGAAATTCAAAAACGCCTATGAACACACAAATTATTAACCTGAGAAAACACGTATTTATTCTTGGTTTGGCAATCCTTCTTAGTTCTTGCCAAAAGGCAAACTTTAATCCTAAAGCACAGGAATTATTATCAAAGACAAAAAGTCCAGATGTGATGGACCTACAACAAAGCGCCATGGATTTTGAACTTATATGGTCTGATGAATTCAATTCAAATGGGGCATATGATGCAAATAAATGGACTGCAGCGGTCCGTGGCACCGTGGCTTGGAATAAATATATGACGAATTTACCTGCGTATGCATCTTTAGATGGAAATAATCTTCTATTGCGAATGGATAATGCCATTATTGCGGAGGATAATGTGCCTTATCATAGTGGGGGGGTAAAATCAGAAGGTAAGTTCAATTTGACATATGGAAAAATTGAAGTTCGTGCAAAATTCAGTCATGGACGTGGTTCGTGGCCTGCGATTTGGATGATGCCTGAACCGGCAACAGCTTACTCTTCATGGCCTGGTTGTGGGGAAATCGATATAATGGAACATGTCAATAATGAATCGGTTGTTCATCAAACAATTCACAACGCCGTAGTTACAAATGCCAATGGTGGAAGTACAGCTACGTATTCGCAAACTTATAATACAAATGATTATAATATTTATAGCATAATATGGAATTCAACTTCTATTAGATTTTATGTCAATGATGTATTAAATGGAACCTATAATAGAGCCGTAGGTGCGGGATGGCAACAGTGGCCATTTGATGTACCTTTTTATATCATTCTGAATCAAGCGGGTGGGGCGGGGTGGCCTGGTGCCATTACGGCTGCTGATCTTCCATTTAGCATGCGAGTGGATTATGTACGAGTATTTAAGCTGCCTCTTTTTGAAAATAGCGGGTTTGAGCAAAACAACCTATCACCATGGAGCTATTGGGGAAGTGCCAGTATCCAAAATAATAATGCTCGGTCAGGACAAAAGAGTATTCAAGTGACCTCTGGTGCAGGTGCAATTGAACAAAACATTACGGGACTAACCCCAAATACCACCTATAGATTTGGTGGTTTTGGAAAAGTATCCCTTGCTGGAGAATCGGTATTGATTGGGGTGAAAAATTATGGTGGTGTAAACAAAAGCAGTCAACTAACCTCCCTTTCCTATTCGGAGGCTTCAGTTACCTTTACCACCGGAAGTTCTCAAACTAGTGCGACATTATTTTTTTATAAACCTTCTACAGGCACAGTTTACGGTGATGATTTCTATTTTGAGATTCTCTAAGACTTTTGATTTAATAGTTCAAGATAGTTAAATGCAAATCTATGTACCCCAAGTATAGGGTATATAGATTTCTTGTAGAATATAGGTTGAGATCAACGAGATATTGTTTTGGTTTTCAGAATTCTTTCCGCTGCCTGGGAAGCTACTATTAAACCTGCACTCAGCATAATAATGTCTTTGATAACCAGTCTACCTGCACCTGAAAGATACGGGAATCCAAAGCGAGGAGTTGGGAAATCTCCGCCTAAATTGGCCACATAGACCTCAGGAGTAGTTATTAGAAAGCTTAGTGTAACCAAGGACATACCTGCGGTTAGTATACCTCCCCAAAAACCAATTGTTGGATACCAAATCCCTAATAAAACCAAGATTCCAATGCTAATGATGACAGCGCCTAAGCCATATGAAAATATATAAGTTCCATTTTCTTGGTGCCAAGCTATGTTCTTTTGGACAGTTTTACCTTCCGGATTTTTAAACTTCGTATATTCTGGAATTTCATTTGCTTTTTCATCTAGTATTACATTATTTGTGTTTTGATAGAAAAAGTTCATTAAAGGACTATTAATGACAAAGGGAACAATGCCATCTGCCTCATATTGGAATGCTTTTAACCCACCAATCCAAATCATGACAATAGCGATGGAGATTCGGGTTAAGTTCACAAAAGTAGGACGTAGATTGGATGTGATTTGATATATTTTTTCCATTTGCTTGTTATTTGATCCTAACAAAAGTAATTGAAAACTCAACCGATTAAAATGGATAAATCAGGATTATTCATGCCCTATTTTGCGACTATTGAAATGCCCACCTTATCTCGAAATTGTTTAGGCGAGACTCCAACCTCTTTTTTAAAGTACCTGCTAAAATGAAACTCATCTTTAAAATTGAGTCGACTTGCAATTTCTTTAATATTCAAAAAACTTAAATGAAGTAATTTTTTAGCCTCTAAAACGATTCGCTCTTGAATAAGCTTGGAGGGGGTCTTCTTGAAGTTTCGTTTTATAGTTTTACTAAAAGCGTCCACAGATAAACCGTAGTATTCAGCATAATAAGATACGGATCTGTTGTTCAAAAAATGTTTATCCAATATTAGCTGAAAATTAGCAAGATTGTTTTGCATTTGTTCATCCGCATAAATTGTAGGAGTACTCATTAATTGCTTTTCTCTACTGCTTAAAGCTAAAATCAATTGTAGGTATGATTTTATAATGGACATATTGTAGCTCTTGCTTGTGTTCTCAAATTCTTGGATTTTATAGACTATATCGCGGATTTCAGTGTATATTTTTTCTGAGACAGGAACGAATGGATTCTGATAAATATTATTAAATAGGATACCGTTACAGGCAACCTCTTTTTTATGGTATTCAATACAATAGAAATCGCCATGAAATTTTATTATTGTGCATGTAGGTGGATTGTTTCCATTCCAAAGGAAATGTTGATACGGAGACATAAAAACCAGGTTTTTACCTGAACAATGGTATTGATTTAGGTCAATAGAAAAATCAGACGAGGTATCCAACAGCAGGATACAGTAATATGGTTCGTATATTTTAAAAGATATACTTTTGTTTTGTACCTGTTCTATTTTAATGTATTCCTCCAATGGATCTTTTTGTTAACGTGTTAACGTGAAATGAATTGATTTTAATTTTTTAAATCAATAATATTCAGATTTAAAAAATTCTTTTGGAGATAACCCAGTGAATTTTTTAAAGTCCCTGTTAAAATGCGGTTTATCATAATATCCAAATTTAACCAGCAAGTCTAAATTAAGATTTTCTTTGGAGTTATTGAAAATGATATGCTGAATTCTTACTACTGAGGCGAAATGTTTTGGGGCAATTCCTAGTTTCTTTCGAAATCTTTTTTCGAAGGAATCTTGGCTTATCCATAACTCTTTTGCCAAATCCATGACTTTTATGACACCTTGCTTGGAACGGATAATATCTATACTTTGAAGAATTAAGAGATCAGATTTTACGCGTTGGATTTTGGATTGGAAAAATTTATCAATAAGACTTATTTTTTCCAAATCACAACCCAACTCACGAAGTTGAGTTTCTAAATGATTTAATTCAATGGAAGAGTAAAACTGGTTTAAGGGAATATATTTTTCAAATACCTGTGTCAATGGATGATTTAGAAATGAAGAAATTGCCGTTTCGTAAAAAAAAATTAAAAGCGTTTTCGATCCTATACCATAATTTATTATTTGAGCCGATCTTCTAGGCCCAATTAGAACAGATGATGTCAATGCGATTTTCCTATTTTCTTGAATATATGTTATTTCACCTGAGAGCGGAAAGGCTATGGCAAAGGTCGTAATGGGTAATATTCTTGTCAGAGAACCTGTCTCGCTCTCAAAAATATGATAAGATTTTATAAATGGTTTTAAAGTCTCACTTGGAGGAAATTCTTTAAATGTCATAAGTTAATAGTTCAATTTCCATTCGAGTTGTTATAGGAAAATAATTCTTCCTATAACATTCTCAAATGTACTGAATCATTAGGGCTTATTCAATTTACTACTTAATTAAAATATCCTTAATTTTCCCGTGAATGTCAATCGTTTGAATGATAGGATTACCAAGACTATCAACCATGATTTTTATTCTAGGGTTCTCTTTCATATCATTAATGATTAATCCTGCATTACCATTTTCAGTCATTAATTTCATTCTTGATATGTTTGCTCCGGGTTTTCCGGAAAGGTCTTTATCGTTGATTAATATCCCTGCTCGAAAATTTGATCCATTCAGGTCTTCTTGGGTTAACAGTCCAATGGCATCAGCATTTGCATAATCAAAAGCCAAAGCACGTAAACCTGTTTCGCCCAGCTTACTTAAGGCAATTCCGCCAACTTCGTCTCCTTTTTCATCATAAAATATGATTCCTGCTGGATAAACCTGTCTTTTATATTCTTTTCCAGCTATAATTGGATTAGGGATTTTATCTTGATTTGAAATCACCATTCTATTTGTTCCCTGATCATCAACTATATTTATCCTTTTTACCGATATTTCTTCAAAAGAATCCCGAAATGTGGAAAAGGAGACCAATAAATAAACTAAAACCACTGTTGTAGAAACAATATACAAAGTTTTTAATTTAGCAATTAGATTATATTTCATCCTATTTCTTTGATTAGGTAAAAATCTAAAAGAATTGGCTATTTCCATTGTAAAAAATCATTTATTTTTAAAAAGTTACATTTATTTTACCAATAATATTCTTTAGTCATACATAATCACAAAAGCGTTTATAAAATGAGGTTGAAAAAAATAGATAAGAGGGTGTTTTTAATAAAAGGGGAAATAATGATTCAATTCCTCCCACTACAAAGATGTCATGGTTGTGAATGAAATTAAATACATTTATATAACTATTTATAGGCTGTGTAAACCAGCAGTATTGTTTGATTTGTAGCTTATGTTCACTATATTGTAGAATATATTTTCTACCAGAATAAGTGATAAACGTATTCATCCTAACTAAATCTAGAGTTATGACATTTTTACCTTTAAACCGAAGAGATTTTATTTTGGGAACTTCAGCTTTATTAACCTTAAGTTCCTTTCACGCTAATGGGTTTTCAACCGCTGAAATTAAAGGAAAGCGGGTTGCGTTGATTGGAGCTGGTTGGTATGGGAAAAGTGACCTATTTAGACTTCTACAAGTAAGTGATGTCCAGGTAGTGGCTGTGTGCGATGTCGATGAAAATCGTTTGAAAGAGGCTGCAAACTTGATTAGTCAGCGACAAGTTTCCAAGCAGGTCCCAACAATGTATTCGGATTATAGAAAACTCTTAGCTGAGAATAAATTGGATATTGTACTTATTGGGACGCCCGATCATTGGCATGCTTTACAAGCAATAGCCGTGATGGAATCCGGAGCAAATGTATATCTTCAAAAACCGGTAAGTGTAGATGTCTTAGAAGGAGAAGCAATCCTTGAAACTGCGAGAAGATTGAATAAGAAAGTTCAAGTTGGTACCCAACGCCGCAGTACTCCACATATGATTGATGCGAAGGAAAATATCGTTGATAAGGGATTACTAGGTAAAATCTCTCACGTAGAGATGTGTTGTTACTACCACATGAGAGCAAACGGAAATCCTGAAGAAATGCCTGTCCCTGATTTTTTGGATTATGAGAAGTGGTCTGGCCCTGCACCACTAAGAACCTATGATGGCTTACCTCATGGTGGCTGGTGGCGATCCTTTATGGAATACGGAAACGGAATTACTGGTGATATGTGCGTGCATATGTTTGATACAGTTCGTTGGATGTTAAATTTAAAATGGCCAAAGAAAATTACGGCCTCTGGAGGAATTTTTGTTCAAAAACAAGCCAAATCTAACATTGCAGACACCCAAACAGCTATGTTCGAATATGAAGAGTTGAACTGTATCTGGCAACACAGAACTTGGGGAACCCCAGCTGATCCAGAGTATCCATGGGCATTTATCATATATGGGGAAAAAGGAACACTTAAGGGAAGCACGATGAAATACGAATTTATTCCTAGTGGAAAAGGGGAAAAAATTCTAAAGGATGTGGTTTACGAGAAACAGGAGTATCCCGAGGATTTAAAAGAGCCCCGAATCGAATTGAATGCCGCTCCGGCAACTCGCAGACATATGGAGAATCTACTCTGGGCCATTGATCATGATCAATTACCAGTAGCTGATATACTCGAAGGACATATTTCTACAGCAAGTTGCATTTTAGCCAATATATCTATGGAGTTGAAGCGTCCAGTGGTGTATGATCCGGAAAAGAAAATTTGTATCGATGATCCTGTCGCTACAAAGATGTTAAGGCGTAATTATCGTTCTCCTTGGAAACATCCGTCTTTATAGTTTGACCAACTTGATAAGCGGTGGCTAAAATAACATAACCAAAATCGTTTGTGTTTAGTATTCATCTTGATTATATTATTTCCCTATTTAACTTCTTTGCCCAAGGAAATTAAAACTTTGTGATTTAAATTTCGATTTTGACGTTTTAATTTACCATCCACCCAAATACAAAGCTTACTTTGATTCCCGACTTTATTCTGGTTCCAGTCTTTTTTCCAAATAATGTCGATTTCATGCCCATGATATAAGAGGTTTCCCAAATAGAAATAGTCCCATTGGTTTTCTGGAAGAAGCGGTTCTATGGTGAAATTATTTTCATGCGTGGGTTTGAATCCAATCAAATCTTCAATAATTATGTCGGGAAATGTAGAGTGAAAATAATCTTTCTCGCCACCAAATTTATTTCCATCGCTAGGAATATACCATTCCCCGATATTGGGCTGTTCAACTTGATGCATGACCGCTAGTTTTTGGATGTAGTCATACAATAGCTTACGCTCATCATTGGTTATGTCTTTTTTGTAATTTCTTAAATAATTAGCATATGCTTTATAAACTACCGAGTTTTGAAATGGCCATCCGCGACCATTCCAAGCATAGGCTTGTTCGTTATAATAGGGATGTTGCCTCTCAGCAGTAGTCATACCCTTGTGATTGTAAAACCCTTTATCTGAAGAAAAAAAGTCCCAGGCTTTAGCATATTTTTGATGATATTCTTGGGGTATCATGTTAAAATACCAAGGAGTATATCCCACGGATTCCCTTACCCTGGCTTGATAATCCTTTACTCCATACTGGTTGTCGCCAGCTGTGAAAGTGTTAAAAAAATAGTCTTCTTTGTTCCAAAGGGTGTTTATGACTTTATTTTGTAGGTTCTTTGACTTCTTTTGATAAACTCTTATTTTTTCCTTTATCTTATGGGTTGGATTTTCTTTATATAGCAATTCATTTAATCTAACTAAAGAGTTTAAATTACCATACGCATAACTATTCACCGATGGGCGAACTAAATATAAATCTGGATATCCTTTTCGATAGGCTTTGGGATAACGTTTTGCTAAATCTGATTCTGCTGCTTTTGAGGTTGTTTCCCATCCTAGATAGTATTCTCGCCAAGTTTCATCGGTATACATTTCATAGGCCCCGTCATGACTATTAATTAATCCCAAAACTGCAGAGAGGCTAAACTCCATACCATCGTATAAGTCTAATATTTTATACATCCCATTTGTTGGTGATCTTTCATTTTTAACTGTAAATAAACTGTCCGATACTTTTTGATGATGTTCCAAACCGGGTACGATTTCAGTTAACCATTTGTGATTGGGGTGAACTTTGAGATAGGCCTCAATACCATCGATCATCCAGCTGGAGAAATGATGACTTTCTGGTCGACTCAAATAGGTTAAAAAATTTCCATTTTCACGTTGGTTTAATCGTGAAGCTGAACCTAGCATATAATACTCTGCATAATTTTTTAAATACTTCGGATCTCTCAACCATCTGAGTTCATAGAATTGATGACCAGCTGGACAGGTAATGGCACCGCTCAAGGTGGCCCATGCTCTATCACCAAAAAATTCGGTTACCACCCAATATGATTTTTGGTCAATGGGATCATTGTATTTTTTGAGATGTTTGCTTATCATCCACCAGCGGTAATTATATATTTTGTTTATCGTGTCGTTTGAGCTCTTTAGTAAAGGGATATTATCAATCAAGAACTCTTTATTATTTGAAGCATTAAAGGGACCATCTGATTCTGGTCGATCTTTATAGCTGTTAAATTCATCAACATTCTTCGATAAATCCTTCTTAGCTTGTGACTTAACTCTTTGCAATTCCTCGGTGTAAAATTGAGCATTTGTCACTCGGCACGAAACTGTTAGGGTTATAAGCGAAATAGGAGCAATAATGAGCAATAAAATTTTAGTTGCAGAATTATATATCATAATTTGATTTAGAAATATCGGTGGTTGAAAAACATCTTGTTAGTCCAAGATAACAATTTCAAATTTTATCAATACAATTATGATATAATTTTAATCAGAATACGCAGTTTAAACTCCCCAAAAAATGAATGTTGGCATTTGTCGAAATCAGTCCTTAAACTGTAAAAGGAAAGGAGTTTGAATTTTAACTAGTTATTAATTTGATAATCATGTGATTGAACGATTAATTTCTTGAAATTTACTTTAAGCTCCTCGGGTTCCAAGATTTTAATATGATCAGCAAACATCATCAGCCAACGTGGAAATTCATTTACGATGTCAGAATTCTCGAAAGTCATTTCTATTCCATTTTGACAACTTTTTTCTGAGAGAAAACCGTAATGGTTTCGTTGGAAGCGAATGTAGGGAGCAAATTCCTTTGTTGCCAAAATGGTTGATCTATACTTTTCCATTTCAGGTCTTTGATTCCTTTTGATATACTCATTAATGGAAATATGTGCTTTTGTAAACGCCATTTCAGTTAATTCAACGTATTGAATCCGATCACTCCGAAATTGCCTAAAGTCTTTTCTTTGTGTACAATATGCAATTATATACCAAAAACCAGTTTCATGAATTACGCCAATAGGTTCCAATAAACGAGTTTGGGCTTGATCGTCACGAATTCCCTGATACTGTATTTGGATTTGTTTAAAATGAGTAATTGCTTCAAAGGTGATGCTTAAAACATGAGTAACATTTTCTAAAAATAGGGGAGAGTTCTGTTTTTTGATCACAATCTGATCTTGCATGCTAGATACGATTTCCTTATCGTTTGTTTTCAATATTGATTTTATTTTCTGCATTGCAGAAGCATACAAGGCTGCGCTTCCTTTGTCTAGAAACTTCTCTGCTAATTTCTCACTAGCCACAAAACTTAAAGCCTCTTCTTTGCTAAAGGTGACCGGTGGCAAACGATATCCATCCATGATGCTGTATCCTGTACCGGCCTCGCCAATTAAAGGAACTCCAGCTTGTTCAATGCTTTTTATATCTCTGTAAATAGTTCTCAAACTTACTTGAAAGTGCCTGGCCAAATCCTTTGCACGGACCACTCTTTTAGATTGCAGTTGAATCAAGATCTCTACAATTCTATCAAAACGCTTTTTTAAATCAACTGACATACTAATGAAGTAATTTTAGATATCGCTGAGTTTAAACTTCTCTTTTAGTCTAATTCCCTTTTCAGTATATTGAAGGGTACAGCATTCATTTTCAGGGTCGTGTTCTAAAAATAAAATATATTCATTATCAACAATTTCTTTCCAATAATCTTGTCTCTCTTGCATGGTTACTAGCGGTCTAACATCATAACTCATAACGTATGCAATAGGAATATGTCCTATTGAAGGTAGCAAATCTGCCATATAAAGAATTGTTTTTCCTTTATATTCTAATTGAGGAAGCATCATGGCCTCAGTGTGCCCGTATGCAAAACGCATTTTGATACCTGTATCAAATTGAGGAAATTCTTCTTCGATAAAATTTAATTGACCTGTTTGTTGTATGGGTAGGATGTTCTCCTTTAAAAAAGAAGCTTTTTCTCTCGGATTTGGATTAGTGGCCCAGTCCCAATGTTTTTTATTTGACCAGAACCTCGCTTTTTTAAATGCAGGACTTAGTCGATCCCCTTGTCGTATAATAGCTCCACCACAATGATCAAAATGTAAATGAGTTAAAATTACATCTGTAATATCGTCTCTATGAAAGCCCAATTTATTTAACGAAGAGTCTATGGTATCATCACCATGTCTATAATAATGGCGAAAGAAAATTTCATCTTGTTTTTCTCCAAGGCCTGTATCCACTAGGGTCAGCCTGGGTCCATCTTCAATTAACAATAAACGAGTCGCCCAGTTACATAGATTGCGTTCATCTGCGGGGTTTGTCTTTTGCCAAATGGACTTGGGTACAACGCCAAACATAGCACCTCCATCTAATTTAAAAAAACCGGTGTCTATACTGTGTAATTTCATAGTTTGATAAATTCTTTTTAAAAATGCTGTTTTCTTTCGGGAGTGACAAGCAAAATGATTAAAAAGAACTATATCAGAATTAGGAAAAATTTGTTTCGACTCAATATTTTTAATTAGCTTCTTTTTAATTATTCGACTAAATAGGTTTCAAAATGAGCAACATACTCCTCAAATTCAAGAAGATATTTTTTATCTTCCTTGTAATATTTTGCTTTTTCAAAACTATCCCCCGCAAATTGTTTTAAGCTCTCCGTTGATTCCCATTCAGTAATTGTCATAAAATGGCAAATATCATGATCAATTCTTCGTAAAACCTTCGCAGAGAGATTACCTTTAATACTTCGATAATCTTTAACCCCAGTTTCAAATAAATGATTTAAATAGTTATCTGCATCTTCTTTTTTGGTGATTCCATGCCAAATTCTCGTAATAATTTTCATATTTTCTTGCCTTTAATTTTTAGATATTGTTTGGTTTTTGAATGACCCGCCCAAGTTTCTTTTTGAGTTAAATTTAGCTTCCGTTTGATTGCATTTAAATGAAAGACAATTTAACCTGGATATTACGGTTCAAATTGTGCCAGCTATTTCGGCCTGATTGTGCCAGGTATTACGGTTCAAATGATGCCACTATGATGGTTTAATTTTTTGTGGATTTATCTGTTTTACGGTTCGAATTGTGCCACTTTAAAAGATCAAGAAAGAATTACCTTGTCGCTTTAAATACAGCGATATGGCCAACAAACTTGATCCGATGGACTTAAAACAAATACTCACATTACATCTGGACGGTTACAGTAACCGTAAAATAGGTTCTGTTCTCGGTATTTCCCGTAATACAGTCAATACCTATATGCAATTATTTGCCGGAAGCGAATACTCATTTCAGGAGCTTCTGGGTTTTGA
>NZ_JCAXEC010000022.1:0-34790 GCF_059758715.1 Sphingobacterium sp. GQ94 | reverse complement strand
TACACGGATGGAGACTGGAATAAGACTTTGGTAACAAAGCATAAGTCTGCGAAACCCCAAGCCCATTTGTCTTTAGCAAACGGGTAGTCGTTCACATAAAGTAGTAATAATTAATTAGTATCAGTTTGATAACTGATATAAACTTAAATGAAGTGGCATGATCAAAAATATTCTATTTTCGATAACTTATATGATTGTTGTCGGCGTTCTAATTTTAGGTTCTGTTGATAGAAGTTTTGCCCAAGAGAAATTTGAGAAAAAAAATAGGTGGAATCACGGCCAATTGCAAATAAGCAGCAATGGACATTTTTTTAAATACGAGGATGGGACACCTTTTTTTTGGCTGGGAGACACTGCTTGGGAACTTTTTAATCGCTTGAAGAAGGAAGAAATTCTTCACTATCTTGATAACCGTAAAAGTAAGGGATTTAATGTTATTCAAGCTGTTATATTAGCCAATACAGACCGCCCGTTTGTAGCCAACCAGTACGGAGATGTTCCGTTATTCGAGAATAATCCAGACTTACCAAATGATGCTTATTTTGAATTAATTGATTGGACGCTTGAACAGGCACTTAAAAGAAATCTGTTTATTGGATTACTGCCTACCTGGGGAGATAAAGTTCTTAAACTATGGAGTAAGGGGGATGAAATATTTGATGAAGATAACGCCTTCAGGTATGGTGAATATTTGGGGAAGAGGTACCGTAAATATCCAAACATCATTTGGATAACAGGTGGGGATCGTCCAGCGGCGTTAGATTCAGTTGACAAACGTCCGATTTGGGAGGCCATGATAAAGGGCATTCGTTCTGGCTCAAATAATAAGGGATTGATTACCTATCATCCCTGGGGTGAGGGTTCTTCTACACAATTTTGGAATGAGTCCAGTCCCCTAGATTTTAATATGATTCAGTCGGGACACAGACGTGCTGATCTTCCTGTTGATCTTTGGGTGAAACGTGATTTTAATCTAATTCCATCCAAACCAGTTTTAGATGCCGAGGCGACTTATGAAGATCATCCTATCAATTGGCAGGTTACCAATGGTTATTTTCGCGCATACGATGTTCGAAAGCAACTGTACAGGTCTGTTTTTTCAGGAGCATGCGGCGTCACCTATGGCCATCAGGCAGTGTGGCAATTTTATAGTGAAAGGGTTGAAAAAATTGTTGAGCCGGATCGATACTGGCATGAGGCTTTGGACCGACCAGGTGCTTTTCAGGCTGGGTATCTGAAGGATCTCATACTTTCTCGACCCAGTTTGAATAGAGTTTCTGATGGAACTATTCTCATGGATACAGTATTAGCTGGGTCTAGTTATCCAGTAGCTTTTGGGGATGAGCAAGGGCATTTCCTAATGGTTTACCTCCCCACGGGAGGCGAAATTTCCATTAACGGAAGGAAAATACAAGCAGAAAAGTTGCAGACGTGGTGGTTCTCTCCCAAATCCGGCTCTGTCATCAATGCAGGGGTAGTATCTAACAAGTCCATATTAAATTTTATTGCGCCAGGCTATGGGCCAGGTGAGGATTGGGTCCTAGTTCTTGATGATTCACGCTTGAAACTTGATGCCCCAGGCAAAAAATCGTATATCCAGTGATAAATTGAACAATATAAGTTAACAGCTCGAAAATTTATGTTCCAACGCCGCCTAAAACTTCAAGTTCTTGTCCTTTGATTGGTGGGGCATTTAAAATTGGCATTACTTTCTTTATTAATTCGCTCACTCCTTCGACTTTTAAGGAATCGTCATGCTCTTCTTTACTATTCCAAATTTCTGTAACGTATACTGAATTTATGTCATTTGGATCTTTACTTATTGTATAAAGTTTGCAACCTTTTACTTGTGCAACAAGCTCGGAAGCACGAAGTAGGATATTAGCCAATTCGTTGTCATATCCGGCTTTTGCTGTTAATTTACCGTGAAGTAGATACATTTTCTTTAATTATTTTTTAGAGCTTCGCATTGCTTTTACTTTCTCTATTTTTGGATCATCCAAAAACTTTTGATATTCGTCTGTTTCAATTCCGAAAATGGCTATTTTTCCGTTATTATCACTATGAACGCCAAAACCATAGGTTTTTGTCAACGGTGATGCCCTTAAACAAGCTTGTCCTTTTGAAAAAAACTGCTCCCTCGCTTGCTTAAATTCTGATTGGTTTAACTCATTCCGGTCTGCGAAAACCTCAAATAATATATCATCAGAAGTGTATGAATAGGGATTTTTAGTAATCAAATCAAACTGCATTTCAGCTATTGTTCTTTTGTCCCCTCTGGATGGTGGAGGTTTGCTTCCAAAAGTTGCCTTAGTATCTTGCGAGGCTTCGATAAAGGTGCTATAATAATTTGTTGTGTGAATTTTCATTTTTTAAAAGTTCTACATTCCATAGAAATAAGTCTATATTTTATGATGATAACTAAGGTTTATTACCCTTTTTTATTATTCCGCGTATAGAATTTCATGATTATTTGCAATAAATGTTAAGTGTCCATAACGGTTTAAAAAACAAGCCAAACTTGAAAAACAAATAAATAACAAAACGGACTTTTAGCATAATCGCTTACATATTGTTAACTTAAAATTAGTAAATTTTTGGAAATCAACAAAGTAAGTGCTCTTATTTGGTAACTAGGGATTACGAAGCTTGAATTAATGAGCGATCTCATTTAAAATCAACAATAGATAAAATGACATCCTATAACCTATAGTTGTGAAAACTAATGAAGTAAAGAACTGTATCATTGTTGTATTTTTTGAATTTCAATCGAAAATAGTAGGTTTTCTTATTTATCGAATAATATTATTTGTTTATCAATAAATATTTATTGATATTTGTTTTTGTAAATTAAATTATCGAACAATGGAAAAATCAAATTCAACTGTACTGAAAGCAATGAACATCCTTTTTTGGATAGCATTCATTGGATTATGTATCAAGACTGGAGCAATCTTGATTTCATTCTCTATAAGTCTATTTGTTAATCCCGCCGGAGCAAAGGATTTATTTCTGGGACTAAACCTTTTTGAGCTGTATTCATTTAACAAGTGGAACTATATTTCTATAGTTTCTTTACTGATTGTACTTATCGGCTTAAAAGCATTCATCGCTTATTTGGTTGTCAAGATCTTTTTGAAATTTAAATTATCTAAGCCATTTAGTAAGAACCTGACAGATTTGTTTTTACGGATTAGCTATGTATCCTTAGGTGCAGCTGGCCTTGCTTTAATAGCTAATGCGTATTCTAATTGGATTGCGAAGAAAGGGGTAGTTATTCCGATAGATTGGAGTGGTAGCGAAATTTTATTTTTTGCAGGTGTCATTTACTTGTTAGCTCTTGTATTTAAAAAAGGAACAGAATTACAAACTGAAAATGATTTAACGGTATAATCAATGGCAATTGTAGTAAACTTAGATGTTGTGATGGCAAAACGTAAAATGTCACTCAATGAACTCTCCGATAAAGTAGGTTTAACTTTATCCAATTTATCCATACTTAAGACGGGTAAAGCAAAAGCAATTCGTTTCAGCACTTTGGAAGCACTTTGTAAAATATTGGAATGCCAACCAGGTGATATACTTGAATTTGTGAATGAGTAAAAGTGATATTTGTGTGATTTCCTTTCAAGGATTGACTTTACTGAATTAGATTTGTAATTAGGTCAGCGTTTATGAACCGATTTTAAATCACTTAAAATTACTGATAACCTTTTGCAGCCTTGGTCGATTATATCGTTGAACTCCAATTGGATAAATGTTTAATAATAGATTTAGTATAAGTAACCATACCGTGTGTTTAAATCCGTGATAAAACCCTACAAAAAGCGTAAGGAGGAATACTATTATGAAGATAAGTAAATGTCCGAATTCTGATTTTCTAGTGGAATACTCTAAATGAATTAGAGCCACTAAATCTTTTTTTACAGGGTTGGAGGGTTTGTTGAGTTTTTCCCAACCCACCCATACCAGAATTTTTCTAAACCCGTTAATTCCAACCCATCTATAAACCTTGCCTTCATTCTCCCATTTTTTTGTGTTATAATATCTGGATCCCAATCGCAGTTTGTAGGTCTGAGTGATATATAAGACACTTGTCATGAGCATGAAGTTTAATATCCAGGCAAATACAAAAGAATGCATTCCTTTCCAGAACCCAACGGCCACTATTGCTGCAATAACAAATAGTAGCACTAAACTAACCTTTAGAGATGAACTCATTCTTCGTTAATTTTTTTTACTTTCTTTCTTAAGAGTATAGCCTTCCGCTTGCAAGGCGTGTTTAAGAATTGGAATCGAACTTTTACCGAACCCATGCAATTGCAGTAAATCTTTTTCACTATACCTGGAGAGGCCTTCTAAAGTTAGTATTTCATTACTTTCTAATGCTCTTCTTGCAGGAGCTGCCAAAAGAGACAGAAACCCTTCTTGAGGTTTCCTGTCCTTTTCACACCTCAGACAGCTAGGGCAATCACTGCTTTTGTAATATTGATGCCCTCTCTCGCAAATTCTTAAAGTTCCTTTGTTGGTTTGCATCGTACTTGTTTTTTTATGGTGTTGTCCTATTTATAAAGTTAGTCCTTATTATAAATCTAAATATTTCAAATTTCGAAGGTAATTTAAAGTAAGTTATAATTTTCTCGCCAAGTAAAATTAATGATATTTATAATGATGTTCAACAATTTAGATGCTGATTTATAAAAAGAAAAAAGTGGAATCAATTTATTTGTTGTTTTTTTAACGTTCGATAAGGTTTAACTACTTGTTTGAAGTTAAGTTAAATGATTTTTATTCTCTCAATAGTTTGGATAATCATTCCAGTGAAAGAAAATATTTTCATATTATTTTGTATTATCAAACTGTAACTATTATATTCAAGACATATTTATAATTATAAACTAATCTGTACAAAGTATGGATTTTCGAGATTAGCTTTCAGATGGTTATTATTCTAATATAGCTACATCGCTAGCATTTTATCACGTAAATTAAATTGTTATAAAGTCATAAATTGCTAATGGATCACTTTATTTCTTTTTAAGAAGAGTTAGTGTTGACTATGTTGTTGGGACTATTGTCAGCATTATATATTATCAGAGAATTTAATAAATAATAAAGGTCTTTGCGGCTTTTTATTCTGGATGTAGTTTTATTTTAAAATTGATTAGACCGAAGATTATGATTTTTTTGGAAAAGAGAAAATGTGTTTTGTTATTGTTTATTTTTTTGTGTTTAAATTTTGTACTCTATGGACAAGGAGAAGAATTTTCGTTTGATAAACGAGTTCTTTACCAAATCACGAACTTATCCGATTCTACAGATCAGCATTCTGTTAGAAAAACAATTGCAGAACTGCTCATCAATGATAGTATTTCACTCTTTAGGACGCAAGAAAAAGGATTTAGGGATGAAGAGTACCTAAATCCACCGGCTTTCCCTATGCCAACAATAATTTCTGCAGGAGGGATCATCAATAATTCGAATTATCAGATTCTGAAAAACAATAATAGTGAGATAAAAGTATACGATGAATACTCTGGAAGTAATTTGGAAGACCTGAGCGAATTAAATTATTATACAGAAAAGATGGATCCCAGCAATTGGAAAATGACAGAGGACACAATGAGTATTTCTGGTTTTAATTGTCAAAAAGCTATACTTGAGTACGGTGGGAGAATTTGGGAAGCATATTTTACAACTGAAATTCCTATTGCTCACGGACCCTATAAGTTTTGTGGTCTTCCAGGTTTGATCGTGAAAATTAGTGATGCATCCCAATCTTGGACCTTCGATCTGTTGGAAATAAAAGACATCAATCAGATCATTCCAATAAACAAGAAAAAAAGTTTAAAGATTAAAAAAACAACAAAAGAGGAATTGTATCGCGCAAGACGAAAGTACCAAAAGAACCTAATTCAAATAGGTCAGTCAAGTGGAGAGAACTATGACGATCAAAATGTTGAGAAAGCAAAGCAGATCAAGGAGAGGATAAGGAAAGATAACAATTGGATCGAACTTTATCCTCAGGGATCTTGAATATTATACGCGTTTATCTATTTATTACAGGATTTTTAATGTTCCTCTCCTTAGGAACATCTGCGCAATCGGTCATCTCAGGTAAATTACTTGATGAACAAACTAAACCGATTTCAAATGTATCTATCAGCTATAGAAAAATCGGAAGTCCGGTTATTCTCGGGTTTTCAAAATCCAGACAAGATGGTACTTATCGTCTCGATATTAAGGTGAATGATGTGGATAGTGTGCAGCTAGAATTTAGTCACATTGGTTATGCAAGGCGCACCGTAATTGTTTTGAATAAGACAGCCCAATATTCTTATAGCATGCAACCTCGAGCGCAAGAGATTAAAGAAGTGAAAATCGCTAATATGCCGATATTTAGACGTAAAGATACGATTAACTATAGCGTAAACGCCTTTACATCGAAGAACGACCGTGTTATTGCTGATATTATAAAGAAATTACCTGGAATCGAGATTATTGGAAATCAAGTTCATTATCAGGGTAAACCCATTCAGAAATACAAAGTGAACAATATGGATCTGATGGAAGGACGTTACGGTATGATAAACAATAATCTGCCTGCAGAAGCGGTAAAGAGTGTGCAAATTATTGAAAACGACCAACCGATAAAAATATTGGATTCGCTTGTGTTCTCCGATAGGGCATCACTCAATTTAGAATTAAAGAAATTCACTTCTACAGGGACCGCTAAGATCGGTGCGGGGGTTAATCCCGCATTATGGGATTTAAACCTTACTCCGATGACTTTTGCTAAAACTTTTCAGATGCTCAATTCTTTTCAGAGTAACAATATCGGTCATGATGCCTCTAAAGATTTACGCGAATTTTATACGGGTAGCGGATTTAGCAGTAATTCTCCACTAACACCGGGACCGTCCTATATTTCACTGCGCGATGTAAACAGTCCAGGATTTGAAGAAAATAAATGGTTGGATAATAGATTGTTTCTCTTTAGTAGCAATATGTTGCAAAAACTAAAAAATGGAGAGGAATTAAAGGGTAATGTCTCCTATTATAACGATACAAGAAAAAGGAGTGGATTCACTGCCACACAATATTTCGCCAGGGATGAGGTGATTTACAATACGGAAGAAATAGACAATCGTTTTCGAATCAATGTATTCAATGCTGGTGTATTAATTGAAAAGAATCATAAAAAAATCTTTCTGAGGAACAGCTTGAAATACCAAAAACGTTGGGATAGCGATAAAGGTGACCTGATGTTTAATGGAGACAATCCTATCACGCAGCATCGCAGATATGCGGATGAGATCTTACAAAACTCACTCTCGTTAGCTCGTCTTATTGGCAAGCAGCTTGTAAATGTCCATTCTACGGTTGAATGGAGGCAAACTCCGCAAAGTTTGATTGTACTACCAGGTCAATTTGAGAACCTATTGAATAATGGATTACCTATTCAGGAGATGTCTCAGAGAGTATTGTACAATGCATTTCAGTGGGATAACAAGCTTAGTTTTATGAAAAAGTATCATAAGTGGGTGTTTTCTCCCTCAATAGGCCTTAACTATGAACAAAATAACTTGAATACGGAAATAGGGATTCGTAACGGAAACGAAGAACGGATTTTAGGGGAGGGCTACCTGAATGCAATGAAGAATGGTCAACTGAATTTTTCTGCTGGCTTAGGTATTGCTTGGAATACCAACACATGGAAGTTACGACTTGCCTCACCCTATAATCTCCATTATTATAACGTACGGCAACAAGGTATAACGACTCTGAATAATGCCGTTCGCAATACATACAATCCGTCCTTATCAGCTACCTATATTGCTGATGCTAATAACGAATTTTTGGCTAATCTCTCCATTGGACGTGATTTTGGAGGTCTCAATAATTTTTATAACAGTTACATTATCAGCCAATATCATTCCATGCAACGTTATAATGCGCGATTGTTGCGTAACGATAATCGCTCAGCAAGGATTGGTTATAATTATAAAAATACTTTAAAAGCAAATTTTGCCAACATATCCTATTCTTATTCTCAGGGTGAAAATGATTATATATTTGATACAAGAATTGATTCAATGGGTAGGATGAATATGTCTATTGATGATCAAATCCGCGGTAATGATAGCCATAGTTTGGATGCCGGTATTTCCAGGCTTTTTTCCTCTCTTAAGACGTTGGCAAAATTGAACGCTAGTCTCCGCTGGAACCGTTCAGATTACATGCTCAATGGCAACTTGGCAAAACAATATACTCAGTATAGAGGGGGTAGTCTAGAAATTATTAACACGTCATCGAGCATGCTTTCAGGTGAATATAAAACTAGGATAGGGCAGACCAAGAGCACCTTAGCATCCGCTCGGAGAACCAATGTGTTTTTTAATAACCATTATCTCAATCTGGTTTTCTATCCAATTGGCGAACATGCTATTACGATGAATAATTCTTTATATCGGACCAATTATCCTGGACAACGAAGTCAATTTTTTATAGACGCGTCATATCGTTATACAGTTAAAAAATGGAAGATGGATTTTGAACTTGTTGCCAATAATATATTGAATAATGATCGATATGTACAACAATTTTCATCCGATATTCAATTAATTCAAACCTACTTTGAACTTCGGCCAAGACAGTTTTTGCTCTCTACTAAATTTAAGTTTTAATAAAAACATTTTATAAAACAGTATACTTATTTGAATTTTATAAACGTAAAAACTAAACTTCATGGATCAATTTATTAGCATTTTAGCAAAAGTTTTTATTGCCATAGTAGCAGCAGAACATATTTTCTTTTTATGGTTTGAGATGTTTGCCTGGGAAACTACAGGTAAGAAAGTCTTTAAAGGACAATTAGAAGAAGGTCTTTTTAAACCCACTAAAATCCTAGCTGCAAATCAAGGATTGTACAATGGTTTTCTAGCCGCAGGTTTGATTTGGAGTTTTTTCATTTCGGATAGTGTTTGGCAAAGGAATGTGTCTATATTTTTTTTAGGCTGTGTTATCATTGCCGGTATATACGGAGCATTAGTGGTTTCAAAAAAGATCTTCGTTGGACAAGCATTACCAGCTATTATTGCATTGACTCTTGTACTTCTGGCGTATATGAATCACTAAAGGGAAAATCCTTTTGTTGAGAGGATTACGCTAGATATTTTTTAAGATTTATATTCAGTGTTTGCAGAAAATTGAATTCGGGTTCAATCTTTAAGGTTGTATCTGAGTATTGGTACGCTTTTTTTAATCTGATAAAAAACGATGTTCAATAATGAACACTATTATGTTCGAAAATGGACAGGGAATCTAGTTGTGTTTCTTTAAAAAGCAGTTAAACAGTTGTTTATGTAAATGGCAGGTAAGTTGAAAAGAATAATTAGACATTAAAAATCAATTGATGCCAAGATCCTAATGTTGTGATTAAGAACTAAATAAAAATTATCTTTCATAAATAAAGAAAAAAGCAAGAACGGTATTCAGCAATATTTTTGGTTTGGGTATTGTTCGTATACTGTTATCATTTGTTAAGTACAAAATTATCTGTTCCATTTTCTTCATCCATTAATCATCCTATAAGTCCATTTCTATGATAAAAATTGATTTAAAGATATCGTTTCGAAAAATTTTAAAAGAACCATTATATAATATATTAAATGTGACCGCCTTTACTCTGAGCATGTCTATTGCTTTTTTACTAGCGATGATTATTTATAACCAATATAATTTCGATAAACACAACCGGAACAGAAATCAAATTTATAGAGTTAACACGGAGGTGAGCACATCTGGACGGGGTAGTGACGATTATGCAACATCACCAGAGATTTTGAGAGAGTTGATCGATACCAATTTTTTTAGTAAGTATATAAATTTGGTACCCTTAGTGGTTAAAATTAAAGGACATTCAAATGAATTGATAAAGGCTAACGGGTACTCTGTTAATGGTGACTATTTTTCTTTTTTTCAAATCCCATTGATTGAAGGAAATTTAAGTACTGTTTTAGCGGAACCCTCAAACGTTGCGATTTCTAAGGAATTAGCTAAAAAACTATATAAAGATGATAAAATCATAGGGAAAGAAATTTTTATTGAAAACAAAGGAAATTTTATAATTAGTGGGGTATTTGATTTAACTCAGAATAAGACACATTTGACAAACGACATTTTATTTTCAGCCTCGATAAATAGAAATTATGTTGGACTTATTGATAGCAATTTATATGCATCCGACAATTATGAATCATCCTATTTGTATGTGTTAGCTAAAAGCGATCATTTATCAAGTAAAATTGATAACGTATTTGCGAGCATTACTAAGACATATAACTCTCTTCATATTCAGAGAAAATCCACGTTAAAATTAAGTTTTTTTGGACAATCTCTTTCAGATATCTCACCGCGAAAAAATCTATTGAATGAGAATGGACAAGCAATGGGCGAGCACGTAGTTTTACTTTTTATTACTATAATTTTGGTTCTATTATCGCTGACTTTGTTTAATTACAGCAGTGTTATGACTTCCTTAGGTTTAGCTAAAAGTAAGGAGACAGGGATTCGAAAAATCCTAGGAGCATCTAAAAAACATATTATTTTTCAATATGTTTCTGAATCAGTCATCATTTCAAGTGTTTCATTCCTACTAGGTTTATTGGTATTACCATTTGTCTCTGGATTGACCGGATTTCAAAAAATTACTCTTGATTTAAAATACGACATATGGATTTTATTAATTCTCTTTCTATTCTCATTGGTAGTTGGAGTGATTGCTGGACTAATTCCTGCTTTATCGGTGTTAAAATTCAAGGAATTAGATATGTTGAATAATATTTTTCGCAATAGGGTATTTAAAGCAGGTCTCTCTTTTCGAAAAATTATCGTTGTTATACAATTTTCTGTATCCATGATTTTGATATTGTTTTCATATACTTTAGCTAAGCAATTGAATTTCATGACTAATGCCAATTACGGTTTTGATTATTCAAATACATTGAGTATTAAAGTGTCAAACGATCAGGAATATAACATTGCGCGCGATGAACTTAAAAAGCTCAAAGAGGTGAATAGCACTTCATATATATCTACAAATTTAGGTTATATGCCAACGGATATAAAAAAGGTATGGACCAATGATCCGTCAAATAAAATGGATCTATCAATCTATTATATTGATGAGAGAACAATAAAAGACCTAGGTCTAAACTTAGTCGATGGAGACAATTTTTCAAATAATCAAGCAAGCAATAGAAATTCAATTATATTAAATCAAAAGGCTTTTGACCTTTTAGAAATTTCAAAAAAACCTGGACTTGGAATTAGCGTAGATGACACAACGATGTTTAGAGTTATTGGTACGGTTAAAGATTTTCATTTCCAAAATTTTGAAAGAGCAATTTCGCCAATGGCATTTATTTACCAAACTTATTCGCAAGGTATTTTAAACTTAAAAATCCAGCCCGGAAAGATGAACTTAATTCAGGAACATTTAGAAAGCAAAGAATTCCAAAATAACGTTGGTAGAAAATTAGAAACATTAGAATGGGATGAAGTATATAGAGGAATCCAGGGACATGGGGATTCAATTTCTATAATTGTTTATCTTACAATAACCTTGGTATTGATCGCATGCCTAGGTCTAATTGCAATTTTAATCTTTTCTACCCAGCAAAGATTTAAAGAAGTTAGTATACGAAAAGTAATTGGCGCAAGTTATTTTCAAGTTTTTCAAGTTTTGACGAAAGAATATTTAGTATTGCTTTTAATTTCGTTAATAATCGGTGGTTCAATCGGATGTTTAATTTCAAATGAAATTTTAAAAGAATATCCTTATAGAATTAATTTCGATTTCTTATTCCTTTCAATTCCAGTTATATTATTCACTGCAATATGTTTGTCTATACTAACTTTGACTACATGGAAAACATGCAGAGCTAAGCCTGTAGATAATTTAAAAAACGAGTAATTAGCACAATCTGGGTGCTATAGTAGATTCGAAGAAGTTTTTTTGTAAAAAAATAGATGTTCGACATTAATTCTTTATCACAGAGTTCGTTTTTTTGTGTTTACAAAAAAGGTAAATTTCGCAATAGTAGAATTATGGGTTCTAAAAAATTGCAAATCAATTTTCTTTCTGGCTTTATTTTCAAGGGAAAACACAGAACTTCCATCTACTTCAATAGTAATAAATTCCGAACCTTGGTAAGTTACTATTTCATTTAATTTTTCTGGGTTAATTTCTGATTTAACAATTAAATTCTTGTAAACTTTCTTTAACGCCATCTCAAGGGGGATGTAAGTCGTTGTGAATTTAATGTCAAATTGATCAGAAAATATACCATGGAGCATTTCCTTTTTACTCACCATAAATCTTGGTTGACCTGAAAATTGAAATGGAAATAGGAGATTTACCACGATTTGATTACCTACTTTGTATTTCAAAATTTCGATGTCATTAGTGAATTTTGAGAAAGAAATACTTGAACTATCAATATTTTTTACGTCGTTTTTAACAGGGTCCTTCCAGGTATCTATGAGCAAAACAGAGTCAATGTTTTTTGAGGTATACTGCTTAAAAGTTTTACTATAATGAACAGTCTTTGAAATGTTGTATACAAAATATCCACAAAATAAAATGCTACATAAAATTAAAGTCATTTTTAGCATGGTGCTTTTTGCTTTTCTTTTTGAACTATTCATATTAATTTAAGTTATGCGTTAATCCGCTGAGGTAGCTCATAAATTATAATTTCGATATTTTGAAATCTATAGAGATCGGTTTAAACTCAAGTGTATTACAATCAGTTTCTTACGGTTTTCAATTAACGGAAAGTATTCGGGTCCAGTCCATTTAATGATGACCTATTTAATTTGTGTGATCCAGGGTTTTTATGAGTAACACTTAGTTAGTAAAGTAAAGATAGTTATTTTTAGTAATTAAAAGCAAAGGACTTATTTGTCGATAAAAAGCGAATTTAATCGTTTGACCATCACGATAATCACGGCCAGGATTCACTTATGCTCGCAGAATGATTTCCGTTCACAAGAGCTAGAGAGCAAGGACAATTGTTTATAAAATAATTTGTCATGGAAACTTGGATTAAAAACATTAAATTATCAGGATGTTAGCGTCCAAATCCTTCATCACACAATGGATGCGTAGACAGAATATCTGAATTTAAACCTTATATCCATTTAGAAATGAAACGAATAGAATTTCTTAAAAGTGCGGGGCTAATGGCGAGCTCTTCTTTATTTTTTGGACCGACGCATGCTGTTCAGTCAACAGTAATTAAGGTTGGACTGATCGGAGTGAATGGTATGGGATGGTCCAACTTGAATGCCATTTTAAAGGTAGATAACGTAGTTTGCACAGCCTTATGTGATGTGGATGAGAATATATTGAATAAAAGGGTAGAAGAATTATCGAGGCGTAATATTAAGGTCAATAAATATATTGAGTATAAGGAACTTCTTGAGGATACCCAAGTTGATGTCGTTATTATTGGTACCCCGGATCATTGGCATTGTTTGATTATGGTTGATGCTGTCGCCGCAGGCAAGCATGTGTATGTTGAAAAGCCATTAGGAAATTCTATCCGTGAATGTGAAATTATGGTGGCGGTAGCGCAAAAGTTCAACAAAATTGTTCAAGTTGGCCAATGGCAACGTAGTCAACAGCATTTCAGGGATGCGATAAGTTATGTACAAAGTGGTAAACTCGGCAAAATTAGGTCAGTTAAAGCTTGGGCATATCAAGGTTGGATGAAAAGCATTCCTGTAAAAGCGGACCAAGCGACACCAAATGGCGTGCATTATGATAAATGGTTAGGTCCAGCTCCAAAACGACCTTTCAACCCCAATCGTTTCCATTTTGATTTCAGATGGTTTTGGGATTATGCAGGAGGATTAATGACGGACTGGGGAGTGCATATGTTGGATTTCGCTTTGATAGGGATGAAGGTTTCTGACCCAGTTTCTATTATGGCAACCGGTGGAAAATTCGCTTACCCAGATGATGCGGCTGAGACCCCTGATTCGTTAACAGCTGTATTCGAGTTTAAAGACTTCTATCTCCAATGGGAACAGGCTACAGGAATTGATCAGGGGCCTTATGGAAAGGATCATGGCGTGTCTTTTATTGGAAATAATGGTACATTAGTGTTAAACCGAAGTGGTTGGGAAGTCATCGCTGAAAAAGGTCGTATGGAGGCTATTGATTTACAACCATCCAAAGACAATGGTTTAGAAGCCCATATGCAGAACTTTATAGCTGCTCTTCGCGCTAAGGATAAAAGCCTATTACATGCTCCGATTGAAGCAGGGGCACACATCGCAATTCTCTCCCAGATGGGGAATGTAGCTTATCGAACCGGAAAGAAATTGTACTGGGATAAACAGAAGAAAAGTTTTACGGATCAACTAGCAAACGAATACTTGACGGCAAGCTACCATAATGGTTATGAGCTACCAAAGATTTGATAATTTTTAAAAAGAAGGTATAAAAAGTAAATTGCTCAAAAAAAATTAAGTGATTTACTTTTATTTATGATGCTTCGGAATACAATGTATTAGTTATGTAATGCCACGGTTTTTAAAGCGCTGAAGTTATAGGTCTGTAGTTTAATCACGGCTTGAACTCATCATCATTTACCAAACCACTCATTAAAGACTTCCATTGAGGAAATGAAAAACCCAATTTAGCTCCAATTCCAATGAATAGATTTCGTAATTTTTCTGTGAAGTGATCCATGTCCAAATTGACAATTTCATTTCTTCCAAAATAATTTGCGTGTATTAATCTACCATCTCTTTTTATCTGAATGGTTGAGGTAGCTATCTTTGTGAAGAAATGTTTGATTTCTTCATCTAAAATTGCCTGAGGGTTTTTACTAGGTCTTAAAGTTATGGTAAGAGCTTGGAAATCCTTGTCGTTTGTTTCCTGTATATTTTCAATTTGGACAAAGTCATATCCACCTGCGCTCTGAAGTCCAGGTCCAGGAATATTGATTCTAAGGTAGTCTCCAATAGTCGGGTGTTTTTCTTTGGGTTGGCCTTTTGAGTCAAGGAGCTGAAAGCTAGCCATTGGAAGACGAGCAATATGATACCATTCATTAATGTTTAGTAACCGTTTTCTAACAATTTGATAAAATTCTTTTGCAGATTGATCGTTGTTAAATGATATGGTCTCAGAAGTATCCAATTTTTGTCCTTTTTTGTTGGAAGGAATGTTATGTGCCATAATCAATGGATAAAAAAAATAAAAAAATAGTCTTTTAATTTCTGTCTTAGAAATTTCGAAATACATTAACCTTTATTGTCCTAAATTTCATTAAATTTTCTCGAATAACGGTCAATAGGACAGTGCTTAATGTATAATAATACCTGAAATCCTTGATTGTTTTATATTTGGTTTTTTCGGGTATTTACACTTAATGAAGGCGTACGAATTCTACATTAATTTGTATCAATATAGGGGCATATATTCTTGCCTAGGAAACTTAATTAGTTTTAAAATTTGGTTTCAAAAATTCCAATAAGTTTTCATGTAGCGCCAAATTTATTGGCTTGCCGGAAGGTGAGACCAACTTATCGTCAATGTGCATGTATGTACTTTCACATTCGATTGTTAGTGATTTGGCTTTAATTGTTTTCCAGTCAAAACTCACCTGTTCGCCTTCAATGAGAAGCTTTATATAGCTGATAAAATCATTTCGCTGGTCCTGTTGCAAATAGACTACATTTACAAATCCATCATCAATCTCAGCCTTTGGTGATAAAATCAAATTGGGTCCGATCGAAGGCGTATTCATGACCTCCAGAAGAAAGCATTTTCCCTGATAAACTTGTCCATCAGCCGTTATTTTGTATCGATCCACCTTGGCTCTTAAAGCAATTTGGAGTAGTATTTTTTGCGCTTGCTTAATCTCATCATTGGAATTATTAGTTTTGTTTTTTTTCATGGTACTTATTTTTTCAATAAGCTCAGGGAAGATGCCATAACCTGCTCCTTCCAAAAAAAAGTCTTCAAATTCCATATTTCTAATTATTCCTACATTAAATTTTTGTCGATTATTTATATCCCAGTTTTTTATTAGATCCTTAACCTCGAGACTACCATCGATTCCTAATGCAATTGATAAATTATTGGCTGTTCCTTTTGGCAGTAACGCAAATGGTATATTCGTTTTCAATCCATCTTGCAATATTAACTCTTTGACGACCTGTCTGATTGTTCCATCTCCACCAGCGATGACCAAAAAATCAACTTGATTCACCTGCTCTTTCCAGTTCTTCTCCTTTTTTACAGCATAATACAAACATTGATATCCCTCTTGCTGTATTGAATTTATCAGATCTGATTTCATATGATCTTCATCTCCTGCTCCTGGGTTATGTAATAAGAGGACTTTTTTCATTGATAATTTTATTTATAAACAATTGAAGTGGAGTAATTGTTATTTTTTTAGTAATAAATATTTATAGAAACTATGAGGATATTAGTTACAAATGATGATGGTATTTATAGTCCCGGGATTGCTGCCCTTGCTAAGGTTGCTAAGAAATTTGGAGAAGTGATCATCGTCTCGCCCGATGTAGAGCAATCTTCAATGGGACATGCTGTAACGCATTCACGACCATTGAGGTATAAGAGATCGCCGTTTGAAATTACGGATGTGGATGCTTATAGGGTGAACGGTACTCCAGCTGACTGTGTAGCAATGGGGACCCATATTTGGACAGGAATTAATGTCGTGCTATCTGGCATCAATATGGGACCTAATTTAGGGAATTCTATGTGGCATTCAGGAACGTTGGCTGCAGCCAAGCAGGCTGTCTTATTTGGGATAAAAGGAATTGCTTTAAGCACACCAGTAGGAAAAACGGAGCCAGATTTTGAGTCTTTAGAACCTTTTGTCGAAGATACACTTAAACTCCTATTAGCTAACACCGAATTAGCATTGTATAATGTCAATTTTCCTGAGCATCCTACAACAATTGAATGGACAAGACAGTCTGTCCGTTTGTATGATGGTAGGATTATTCCTGGCACTGATCCAATGGGCCGTAAACATTATTGGTTTACTGTTTTACCTTTAGAACCAGCAGAACAGGGGACCGATAGATGGGCAGTGGAGAATAATAGAGTTTCAATTACTCCATTGCGATTGGATTTAACAGATGAACTTATGTTGAGAAAAAAATTAGAAGAATAAATTGGATATAATTTTGTGGCAATTTAAGTATTTAGACTATCAGGCAAAAGATATTAAAATATTTTTTGTGCCTTGGTGCAATGATGACTAGACCAACCGAATAGGGGTGTATGCGTTCCTTCAGGTTTATTTGATCGACACAACAGAGCATGGGTCGATTAATGTCTGGTCCATATTAAGCGATCCAGATTATAACCAGCTTCTTTGGCTTTGGCTAAGAATGTATCTTTTACTGACTCTGGAATTTGTTTATTTCTTGAAAGTATCCACATATAATCTGTACTTTCACCAAAAATTAGCACATTCTCATATTCCGGATCCATCATTACAACATTATATCCAGAATAGAAAGGACCAAAAAATGAAACCTTAAGCGCTCCTTTAGTTGGATCATCTCTGAATTTTGCCTTACCAATAGCTTCTTTCCATTTCCTTTTTTTGTAATCAAAGCCTTTATTTACCACCTTAACGGAATTATCAGCATTAAGACTATATTCGGCCGTTACTTGTTCTAAGTCCTTTTCAAATTTAAAATCAAATCGTGCAATTTCATACCATTTACCTGCATATAATGAAATTTCGAAATTGTCAACGGCTTCTGTTCCACCGGGTATTTTTTTATTTTTAAAGGAATTGTAGGAAAATGCTACTATTCCAAATGCACCTAACGCTCCAACGTATTTTAAGATATTTTTTCTATCCATGGTTTATCAAAAATCTTATTAATGAATAAACAGGTCGTGAAGTCTTTTGTTTCAAAGAAATTTTCGCTTCCATTGAAATTGATGTTTTGTTAGTCTATTGACAAACTATATTTCAACGAATTGCAAACTAAATTTCTCTGACTAGGGTAAAATGGATATTCGTGCACCAATGATTACAATTAACAATGTGTTAGAGAGGGGTGTTGAACCTAGTTTATGGTTGAATCAATAATAGACAAGCTCCGCATCCAGTAGACACATCTTCCAAACCACTCGTCAAATGAGGGGCCCGTTAAGAAACCATGTTCTCCTTTA
The DNA here is from genome assembly GCF_059758715.1 of Sphingobacterium sp. GQ94. Classification (NCBI taxonomy): domain Bacteria; kingdom Pseudomonadati; phylum Bacteroidota; class Sphingobacteriia; order Sphingobacteriales; family Sphingobacteriaceae; genus Sphingobacterium; species Sphingobacterium sp. GQ94. Next base: position 16,543 of record NZ_JCAXEC010000022.1, on the reverse strand, counting down.
GCATAAAGATGCAATGCGCTAGGAACGTTATTTTTTTTAAGAGCCTGGTAGAAAATTAAACTATTTTCGGCTGAAACAACTTGGTCTTCACTACTGTGAACTAGAAAAGTTGGTGGCGTATTTTTAGTTACGTGAAGTTCGTTAGAAAACCAATTGATTTGCTCTGTATTTGGTTTTTCACCGAGTAAGTTGTTTCTGCTTCCAATATGTGTAATCGAATCCTTGAAGCTGATTACGGGATTAATTAAAAGCATGAAATCAGGACGAGCTGGGAGTAAGGTATGGCTTTCCCAGTTTTCCTTAAGTGAATGGGTTCCAGCAGTAGCAGCCAAATGTCCACCGGCTGAAAAACCCATGATCCCAATTTTTTCAGGACTGATATCCCATTCGAGAGCATGCTCGCGAACAAACCGAATAGCTTGTTTTACATCTTGGAGTGGACCGATCGATTTATTTTGCATGGTTAGCTCTGATGGTAATCGGTATTTTAGAACGAAAGCGGTAATTCCTAATTTATTAAATGCTTTAGCGAGATCACTACCTTCCCTTTTGATAAGAAGTGTATGGTACCCACCTCCAGGACAAATAATTACCGCTGCTCCGTTATTCAGATTGCTTTCTGCCTTAAATATAGTGATGCTTGGAATCGAGACATTGAAGGCTAGACTATCGACCTGTTCGTTTGAGGTACTATAGTAGGCGTTCTTTGTAGGTTTTGAATTGGGTACAGTATCATTGTATAATTTGAATTCTTGTTGAGCTAAGGATTTTCCAGAAATAAGCAAGTAAATTACTAATATGGCCAAAAACCTTAATGCATGTTTTTTGTATCTGAATTGTTTGGAAGAGTTTTTCATTTTAAAATTGGTTATACCTGATCTATTCATTAATCCAGCGTATATTTTTATTTTCCTTGGTTTGAATATACCTTGTTTTTTCCAAAGGTTCACCGTTTATTTTTATTTTATTTCTATTCAGGGGGTAATCATAAGTCAGTATTGTATTAGTTGGTATTTGCCCACTCTGCTAATCCTCTCAATTTAAAATACTATACAAAAGATTGCTAAAAGGAACGGTTCTAAATTAGCATCGGATGCTCTAATCTTATATCATTATTATTAGTTTTGTCCAGAACTCAATAACAGTATACAGATGTCTAAGACAAAGCTTACAATTAACAATAACGGATCGGTTAAAATAGAAGGCGATTTTGAAATCGTAGATAGAAATGGTGAAACTTATGGTTTGCAAGGAAGAACTGTTCTTTCAATTTGCCGTTGTGGACTCTCAAAAAATAAACCATTTTGTGATGGTTCACACAATGGTCATTTTGAACATGAGGCTATAGCTTTTGATCTTCCTCCAAAAAAGGCATAATCACAAGCCGTCAATTCTCCATTGACATAAAAAAACTTAACTATTTACTAGTAAATAACAACATGGATAATCTTTTTGGTTATCCATGTTCTGTTTATGGAAGCTAGTTTTGGATATTAATCCTTTCTAATTTCAATTAAATATTTCGAGTTGCTTTTCTTTAAAGATTTATTGCTAGTTTCTTGAACTATAAATAGGGTTGTTTGGTTTTTTAATTAGGTTAATTTATTAAGAATTAGTTATCTTGAATCAGTAAAATAATCTGCCTAAATAACATATATTTCTACCATTATGAACTTAGTGAATACTATTATCTGTTGCATGAGTTTTATTCCATTGATGGGTATTTGTCAAAAGGTGAACTATGATGAATCTTTGGTACCTAAATATACGCTTCCAGAGTTACTTATGTCAACACAAGGAGAAACTATTAATTCAGTGAAAAAGTGGGAAAAGATAAGAAGACCTGAACTTTTAGAGGTATTTAGTTCTCAAATGTATGGTAAGACACCGCTAGAACAAATCCCCACGTCTTATGAATTACTTTCTGAAAATAAACAAGCATTAAATGGGAAAGCGACAATGAGACAAGTAAAAATAAGCTTTTCTAATAATGGAAAAATGCTAAACGCTATTCTGTTGCTTGTATTCCCTAACCAGGTTAAAAACAAAATCCCAATTTTTGTTGGTTATAATTTTAAAGGTAACCACAGCACAATAGCAGATTCTTCGATTTTGTATAGTGATAATTTTAAGTTAGTCCGAGCACCTGACCATCTTGATTGGAAAAGAGGAGTACAGGCTAATCGTTGGGATTATGAACAGATTGTAGCCAGAGGATATGGGGTTGCTACAATGTGTTATCATGATATTTTTCCTGATAAGGAGGGGTTTAAAGAGTATAGTGTTGCTGCATTGTTTTCTGCTTACTCAACTAATCTAGAAAAGGGTGACAATTGGGAAGCAATAGGGGCGTGGGCATGGGGATCCAGTCGAATTGTTGACTATCTAGAGACCCTCCCCGAAGTTGATAAAGATAGAATTGCGATTGTGGGACACTCTCGCCACGGAAAGGCGGCATTATGGGCCGGCGCTCAAGATACAAGATTTCAGATTGTTATTTCCAACGATTCGGGAAGCGGGGGGGCAGCATTGTCCAAAAGAGAATATGGGGAAACTATTGCCATTGTTTCTGGGATAAAACCATTCTGGTTCGCGAAAAACCTGAATGCATATCATGATAGAGAGAAGGATTTACCATTTGATCAGCATATGTTAATTGCATTAATGGCTCCTCGTGCTGTTTATATAGCCAGCGCGCAAGAAGATCAATGGGCTGACCCAAAAGGGGAATATTTATCGGGTTATCATGCAAGTCCGGTGTATGCATTATACAACAAAACTGGATTTGCAACAGAGAATCCACCGGGCCTACATCAACCTATTTACAACGATATAGGATATCACATCCGTGCGGGTATCCATGATCTGAATTCGTATGATTGGTACTGCTTCTTGAATTTTGCAGACCTACATTTTAAAAAAAAGAAATAACCTGGCGCATATACTCCGTTTAAAAACTTTACGAATCCCTCTGTATTAAAATTACTGATACAGATTTGAAAACCGATTAAAGAAGGGTTATTTCATCGAAAATTCGAAGGAAGTTGTAATAACTGATAGTAAATAGTTTTTGCTAAACGATGATGACCATTCGAATTTGGATGAAGTAAATCCGTTTTGTTGTCATTAAAATATTGGTGATGTGATTCTTCCAATGGATACAATCCAGCGAGTGAAAATAGATCTATTACCGGTACAGACCATTTCGTGCCAGCTTTCAGTAGAGCATTAACATAATCTTCAATATATAAGCCATGTTCGTTAGCGAATCGCTCATCTGGTTGAATATTATTTGCAGAAAATTCTGCAAATCCACGATGAATAGGCGTCATTATTATTATTTGTTGATTAGGGAAATGACTCTTTAAATACGAAAGGGTTATATTTATTCGACCACAGAAAGTAGAATCAGCATTTACATTTGTTTGAAATTTTCTATTAACTTCCTTGCCATTAGAAATTGTTTGTTTCCAAGTCTCGGTAGTGAATTTTCCTATAGGGATATTTGCCATATAATCATTTGTGCCAGCAAAGATTATTATTGCATCTAAATTCGTGATTTTGTCTTCATGAAGTTGTTTTGCCTGATTGTGAATGTCAGTCCATTTATGTCCATTTATGCCGTAAGAATAAGCCTTTATTCCAAGCATATCTGCTAAATTTTCCCAATATAAAGTTGTATTTGGTAATGTGTTTTTGTCAGTCATAGAGTCTCCTAAAAAGGCGACATTTTTTCCTTTCCACTGTGATTTGAAGCTCTCCATGTTGGAATCTACTTGAGTGCGATTTGTTAATTGGGCCTCAGCGGTAATAGAAATGGAAATTAGGAATACAATTTTTAACAAGATAATCATTCTCATAAGACGGTTGTAACTAGGTTTCAGGTATTGATTGTTGTTATACTACTCAAATTTAAAACTTTTTTGGTGTTTTAAATTGTTTTTAATTATTTGTTGAGTTCAAGATTAAAAACTAGAAAATAATACCCTAAATAAAAAAATGATTTTAGAATTTGCGTTAAAAATACCTGATCAGAGAATAGATCTTATCCGTCTCTAATGGTATTCTTTTTTTCGAAATTCCGTTATGTCATAATACCTTTCCATATTTGTTTGCTAATGCTCTTGATTCTCCAATCTCAGTACTACTATGCACTTTCACAATGTTTTTACTTTTTTGAGAAGGTATTTGATATGTAGTTCACTTTTCCATTCTTCCGATTTTATGGAGCATAAGGTCTACTTTGCAAACAGAATAAATGTATCCAAATGGCTGATTGTTGTGTCCCGATATCAGGTTGAATGTGATCGATTATCATTCCGCTAAAATTTGGATGGCTTAGCTTTTTTTTTAACTAGCCATCCATCAATTGTTCATCCAAAAATTTCCAAGGCAGACATCAACAAATCCACAATAAGAGATATCAACTGTCTCATAAAATAATTTTTTACTATTATTTATAAAATAAATCCTTTATTCTATAGATAGGAAGATCAGTGATAGTGCTATCGGATAGGGAACCACTTATTTTTCTGATTTCCACAGACTCTTTAGCAAGACCTAATTCAGAAACACCTAATGTGTTGAGGATTAGCCCCTCTACTGTAGCGGGGGACTTTTTGTCACCATTTCTTTCACGAATGAAGTTGAAGTTTGAATTTTGCAGATCTAACTTAATCACTTTATAAGCTGCTGGTGTCAATGAAACTCCACCATTTATCACGTGAAGGTTGAAATTCTGAAGATTTGTCAAATAGGAATCCACTTGATTTGATCGGCCAATACTAATATGTGAATTTTTGATAGTAAGATTTAGCGATTTTAGGTTTTTATTTTTACCAAAACTTAGCCCATTATTGAGATGGGATCCTACCAAGTTTATGCTGTCAAAATTAGTCTCAAAGGTAGAAACCTGTAATTTATTTAAGACAACTGAATCTATTGCTGGAATAAATATATAAATAGATGAACTGGAGAATTTATTTTCTGGGTTTTTCTTAATATATAAATTCCCTGAATTATCCACAGAGGTCGTAAATGAGGATTCTTTGCCCTTGGAAAACTTCACTAATGGCTTATCTGATTTAATTATAGAAATACTAGTGTATAATTGATTCTCCCCATCTATGATCACTTTATTGAAATTATCCACTTTTCTGCTGACCAAAAACTCATCGGCTGCATTTGGATCTTCTCCCTCTTTCTTTATGGCTGCTTCATAGAGCCGTCCATCTACACGACTGTTTTTTGCATAAATAATCGTTCCTACAACTGGTATCACAAATAAGGCTATAGCCAATATGATTAATAATTTATTGCTAGTTTTCATCTTGATTTGACTTAAAATTTTGATCCACAAAAGCCTGATAACGATCTTTCAGTTCATCCAAGCTAATATTCAATAAATAAATGTTTCGTAATACTTGTGGTAGTTCCTCTTCCAGAAATACCGATTTCTTATATGACTTTACAGCTGTCATTGCATCTGTAGATACAAAGAATCCTATCCCACGTTTATTGTAAATTATTTCTTTTTGCTGAAGAAAGTCATAGGCACGCATTACAGTATTGGGGTTTACTTCAAGCTGTACCGCCAGTTCTCTCACAGAGGGAATCTTCTCTTCAGCCAACCATACCTTCAACATAATTTGTTCACAGACATGTTCTACAATCTGAAGGTATATTGCTTTGTTTGAATTAAATTCCATTTTAAACCTCCTTTTCTTTTAATTTTAAATACGCAATACCCCATAATATCAGAGTAATTAGTATACCTACTGCACAAACCAATTTTAGAACATTTATCTCATCACTAAAGATCATATCCCTGTTTGCTACGACTGTGTCCTTGGTAAACCACATCATAATTTTAACAAGTCCGATTACGAAAACAAATCCGTAAATAACCACAACAATAGCCGTTTTGATAAAATGAAAGTTTATAAAAGCAATAGAGCCCAATAAAAAAACAGCACTTAGCAAAAAAGGTAAAAACAACATCCAATAGATTTCTTTTGGCCAACCCACTTGGAAGAAATAATTTAGGTTATCAACAAATACATCTTTACCTAACTCCTCCGAATAATACGTGTGAGTTGAGGTGAAATTAGCCCTAATATAACTCACAAATCCCAAATCAATAATAAAGTACACTAAAAGAAAGGAGAGTGTTGAAAGAATCACTGTATAAAATAATGCAGAGAGAAATTTTTCTAGTGAAGATGCGGGAATTAAAATATCAAATATTGCCCTAGATTTTTGTCCTAAACTGGAGAAATAGGTGCTAGAAACAATGGCAATAAAAGACAGTCCTACGGTGATAAAAACAAATGGTCTAAATGAGAATATCCTTTCAATATTATAATGGGTTCCTGAGGAGAAAATTTCTCGAAAATTGAAAGCATAAAATGCTATGAAGATTCCAGCAATAATACCAAGGGACATTAGATATATTTTACCAAATCCTATCCATTGCCTATTGATCAAACGAACAAGTCGGCTAAAATCAAACGTATTATTCATGGGGCACTGATTTTAAAAGGTTAGTAAATTGAATTTTTCTTTCTAATATGGCATTAAATAAAAGTTCCAGATCTACTTTCGATTGTTCTTTTGTCTGATTAAGAAACATCGCTGAGAATCCCCCCAAGATAGATTCGGAATATAAAGCATCGGGTGAAAGTGTTGTGACTTTTTTGAAAATAAATCGATCAGACAACTCGAAAATAGAAGTATTAAGGGTGATTTTGTGATCATCCAATACGATAATGGCATCAATCAAATTGTCCAAATCGCGAACTTGGTGTGTGGATATGATTATGCAACGATCATCGTTCATGGCCGATGCCATGATCCTTCTGAATTGTGCTTTTGACGGAATGTCCAATCCATTGGTGGGCTCATCCATAATGACCAATTTGGTACGCGCAGCCAGTCCAAAAGATATAATGTATTTTTTCTTTTGTCCGTAACTCATATCGGCCAGTTTCTGATTTATAGGAATCTCAAATTCTCTAATTAGTTCTTCGAAATAAACCTGGTCAAAATTAGGGTAGAAGACTGCGTTAGCTTTAATGAACTTGTCTGACTTGACAGCGGGCAGATAAAACTCTTCAGGAATAAAACTGATTTCCGCTAAGAGTGAAACATCTCGTGTCCTTGGATCGGTGCCCAGCACGGTTATATGTCCACTTTGAGGAAATACTAGTCCTGCAATGTTTTTTAACAAGGTGGATTTCCCTGCCCCGTTTTTACCAAGCAATCCATAGATATGGCCACTCTGTAGCTGCATATCCATCTCTTTAAATAAAGGACGCGTTTTGCTGTAACTGAAATTTAGGTTTTTAATAGTTATCATACTAGTGTACTATTTAAATAATACACTAATATAGATATTTATTTTTCAATTCCAATTTTTTTTATTTTTTATTTTCAATAACAGTGAAGCAGAAACTAGTACAAAAGAGAGGATTGGTTTTATTTATAGAATTATCATTTGGAGATGTCTGAAAAAAAAGATCCAATATGGCTTGGGAAATGTTGTGTTTTTTCCAGATTTGTTTAAATTTTGTTGACTGAGGTATCAGGGAATTATAAAATAACGCTGAACTAGAATCCGGTAAGGATATGATGCTATTTGATTGCATAGGGACGAGTCAAAAAAAATAGAAAAAAAAGAAAAAGAACAGAACTGTTTATATATTTGGAGTCCCAATACCCTGGTCTTAACATAACATAATGGATAAAAAAATAATAGTTCCATTGACCCCTTATCAAAAGGTGGTCATTTTTATTTTAGCGATTACACAATTTACAGTCGTATTAGACTTTATGATTATGTCTCCAATGGGTGATTTATTAATGAAATCCATTAATCTAAAACCAGCGCAATTCGGGATTGCTGTTTCTGCATACGCCTTCAGCGCAGGAATATCGGGATTATTGACAGCGGGTTTTGCTGATCGCTTTGATCGAAAGAAACTACTTTTGTTTTTCTATTGTGGATTTATCATCGGTACTTTCTTTTGCGGTTTTGCAAATAATTATGTAACTCTGGTATTGGCACGTATTATAACTGGATTGTTTGGTGGCGTGATTGGATCTATTTCCATGGCTATTATTACTGATGTATTTAGTCTTGATCAACGTGGACGTGTTATGGGGTTTGTTCAAATGGGTTTTGGTGCTAGCCAGGTTTTAGGGATTCCTATTGGGTTGTATATTGGTAATGCTTGGGGATGGCAGAGTGCGTTCCTTTGGATTGCCATAGTAGCGGTTGCTATTGCTGTTCTCATTGCTGTTAAATTAATGCCTATAAAGGGACATCTTTTGCTCCAAAAAAAGCAATCTGCAATTAAACATTTGTTGAGTACTTTTTCGAACAGGGAATATCGGATTGGATTTCTAACAACCGCGTTGTTATCAATCGGTGGATTTATGATGATGCCTTTTGGGAGTGTTTTCGCCGTAAACAATTTGCATGTTTCGCACGAACAACTTCCCATGCTATTTATGATATCAGGAATTGCATCATTAATCATCATGCCATTAGTTGGGAGATTAAGCGATCGTTTTGACAAATTTAAGATATTTACATTTGCAACAATTTGGATGATGGTTATGGTGCTCATTTATACCAGTCTTGGACCGACTCCTTTTGTTTGGGTTGTCGTTTTTAATGTATTGATGATGATGGGGGTTCTAAGCAGAATGACTCCATCTTCCGCTTTGGTTACAGCAGTTCCTGAGATAGAGGATAGAGGCGCTTTTATGAGCGTTAGTGCCTCCTTACAACAACTCTCAGGTGGGATAGCCGCTTCGGTTGCTGGTTTAATTATTGTCCAAAAAACGAATGAAAGTCCTATAGAACATTACACGACGTTGGGTTTTATCGTTATTTTTATTAGTATTTTGACCATTTGGCTTACCTATAGGGTGAGTTTAATTGCCAAAAGAAAGTTGAATAAAATAAATCACGGATAAAAATGATACTCGATATTTATTCTTGGTAAAATTGATTACCTTTTTCTCCCTTTATTGATTGTAGCGAATCAATTAAATTTTTCGTTTTAAGGTAAACACCAATTAAAACTATGAAAGCAACCTTAATATTACTTCTGCTTGTGTTGACTCTGGGCTGTAAAAAGGAAACTACACCATCCAATGTGTCTGAATGCGTTTTGCGCATGAAAAGGTTATTTGATAAAGATTTGATGTGCCAAGAGAAAGGTTCTTTTGCCTCGAGTGTAAATCTTTATCGAGGTGAGTATGATGGTAAAATTGTTTATTATGCACTAACTACTGGTTGTCCAACTTGTCTTGTTGCTCCTCCGAATTTTGGTTATACGTGTACTGAGGAGAAAATAATGTTCGAAGATTTTCGCAGAATGAAAGAGGCTAAACAAATATATAATAGTTGTACGGAAAAGTATGATGAATAGGTCATTTCCAATAAATGTTATTGACAAGTAATAATGGTTATTAACTTATAGCGTTGAGCTAGCAGAATCAACAAGGCTAATGTTGGATCATTATTAGAGTATTCCTGAGTGGGTTAAGTTGATTGGCCATCGTTTATAGTGACGAGCCGATCAACTTTTTTAATGAAAATCCCCGGATTGAGTAATTAATCAAGAAAATTAAATTTGTGTTCTTGAGCTAACCGAAATTCTATTCCAAACATTAATGGTTGAAATAGCAAGTATGATTTTAGCAATATACTCTTGCGAGAATAATTCTTTCGCTTGTTGATAAGTTTCTTCGGTTAATCCCTTTTCACTAATCAATGTTATTTCCTCGGTCATCCCAAGTATCGCTCTTTCCTCTGGGGTATACAAATCAGCTTCTTTCCATGCATTGAGTAAAAAAATTCTTTGGTTGGTTTCTCCATGTTTTAGGGCATCGGTCGTATGCATATTAATACAGAACGCACATCCGTTAATTTGTGAAGCTCTAATTTTTATCAGTTCAATATGAGTTTTTTCTAGGCCAGAGGCTTGAATATAGCTCTCCAAGGCTAATACAGTTTTATATCCAGTGGGTTCTAATTGTTGAATGTTTAATCTTGCTTTCATGGTTATGTTCTTTTAATAATCACAAATTTGATATTTTTTTCTCTCAATCATCTTAAATTAGTTTAAGAAATTCTTTCTAGAGATTTAATCAAAGTATTTGTTCATCTGGCTAAAAAAATTACCAGCAGTTTAGCAACTGACTGAACTACTGATGAAATAATTTTTCAAATTCTTGTTAAAAACCATAAATTTACATGAACCAAGAATAAACCTCTTGATACTGAATGATTTCGAAATGGATACAAAAACATACTCTTTCCAGGCAACTATTGAGCTGATTGGAATAAATCCATATGTTGAAATTCCTGATGCTATTTTACATGAAATTTTTAGTCAGGCAGGTAAAAACAAAGGATTTATTCCAGTTTGTGGCTCCATAAATGGACTTTATTATCAACAAACATTACTTAAATATAAGGGACTTTGGCGACTTTATATCAATACCATTATGCTAAAGGACTCACCCAAACATGTGGGGGAAACAATTCAGGTGAATATTGCCGTTGATACTTCGGACAGAACCATAAAACCACACCCAAAGTTTACGACTGCATTGAAAAAAAATAATGAAGCAAAAGCCGTTTTTGATGGACTTAGTCCATCAAAGCAAAAGGAGATAGTGCGGTATATTTCCTCCTTAAAAACTGAGCAAAGTAGAGATCGAATTATTGAGAAAGCCATTCATTTTTTATTGGGAAAGGGACCATTTATCGGAAAAAATACATTATGATTTTATCAAGGTTGCTCTGAAATAAACTCGCACAGTAAAGAATCAGCTATGAATAGGAAAAATCAAATTGTCATCGGATTAATAACCTTACTGCTTTTCTCCTGCAAAGTAAATCCAAGAATATATAATGAACTCAGGGCACCTGATTGGTCACTTGGAGGATTCAGCAGACCTGAAGATGTTAACCCTATTATAAGCCCCGACAGTTCAACCTCATTTTTGGACCCTATGTCAAAAAAAATGGTCCGGTGGGAAGAAAATGATACTTTCAACCCTGGTGCAGTCGTTAAAGATGATACCATATTTTTGTTGTACCGCGCAGAAGATAAATATGGAATAGGAATTGGATTTCGAACCTCAAGACTTGGTTTGGCCTACAGTATTGATGGGATTAATTTTAACCGTGAGTCAAAGCCTATATTATACCCTGATAACGATAATCAAAAAGAATTTGAATGGCCAGGAGGCATTGAAGATCCTCGTATAGCGGTAACTGAGGATGGAACCTTCGTCGTTTTTTATACTCAATGGAATAGGGATGTACCTCGCCTAGGGGTAGCCACTTCCAAGGATCTCCGCAAATGGACTAAACATGGGCCAATCTTTCGTAATGCAAAATATAAACCCTTAAGGAAAATGCCCCATAAATCGGCATCCATACTCACCAAGGTCAAAGATAATACATTACAAGTGACCAAGATAAACGGTAAGTATTGGATGTACTGGGGTGAGCATGGTGTAAAAGGAGCTACATCTGATAATTTGATTGATTGGGAACCTGTACTGGATCAAAATGGAAAACTGGCTACATTTATAGACGTGAGACCTGGCTATTTCGATAGTGCACTTACCGAATGTGGTCCTCCAGCGATTTTAACGGATAAAGGCATTATACTGTTGTATAATGGTAAGAATCACGATCAAAGCGAACAGGCTGATAAGCGCTTTCCTTTAGGTACTTATAGTGCGGGACAAGTTTTATTCGATAAAAATGATCCTACAAAAGTGCGAAAGAGGTTGGACTTACCCTTTATGCGCCCGATTGAAAGTTACGAAAAAACAGGACAATATAAAGATGGAACTGTTTTTATACAGGGTCTGGTGTATTATCAAGCTAAATGGTTTTTATATTATGGTTGTGCAGATTCTCATGTAGCGGTATCTGTGTATAATCCTAAAGAATCCACCTTATTTGATCCTCTCCCTTAAAGAATTCACAAATCAAGGTATCGGTTCACATATTGAATTTTGAGTATCCTATTTACATGGAAATTATAAATAAAAATAACAGTTATGAGCAAGCTAATTGCAGCAATAAATATGACACTTGATGGTTTTTGCGATCATACAGCAATAACTCCAGACGAAGAAATACATGATCATTATTCAGATTTACTCTCCAGTTCACAATCCGTTTTTTATGGAAGGATAACTTACCAACTTATGGAATATTGGAAAAATCTGGTCAAAAATCCAACGGGTATTAAATCAATGGATGAGTTCGCCAAAGTGATGGATGGAATTCCAAAAATTGTATTTTCTAACACACTCGATCGTTTAGAATGGGAGAGTGCAAATCTGGCAAATCGTTCCCTTGAAGAAGAGGCGTTAAAGTTTAAACAACAATCTGGCAAAGATATTTTAATTGGGAGCAGGAGTTTGATCTTACAGCTGATGAGTTTAAAGTTAATCGATGAATTACAGCTTTGCATTCACCCCGTTGCAGTTGGAGGTGGTATGTCTCTTTTTGAAAACATACACGATGAACTGCATTTTAGATTGTTAAAGACAAAAACGTTTAATTCTGGGGCTGTAATACATTACTACAAACCGATAAAAAAGGAAAATGAAAGCAACAGTGGTACAGGATCAGAATAGGCAAAAATAAAAATACAATAGTATGCTGAGAATTAGTGAAAATTAAACAGACTATTTGTAAACTGGGATTTCATAAAGGAGTTTGATCGTCTCATCGTGCATTTTAACATTACGCTGTTGGGGGATTTGTAAAATTTGTATGACGTTTTAAAATAAATTTTATCTTTGATACTAATCAATTGGCATGAGCCAAGTTAAAATTGCATCTTTACTGGTGCTAAGGGAAGAACCTTCTAATAATTAGAAAAGATAAAAAACCTAACCACAAAAACTAAGATTTCATTATGATTAAAAAATGTTTATCAAGAGTATTTTTACTATTGATGTTATTTGCAGTATTTACTGCTTGTCAAAATAAACGAGCTGGGAAACCTAGAGTTCTGGTTTTTAGTAAAACAGCTGGATTTCACCATAATTCCATCGAGCAAGGGAATATTGCGATTGAGAAACTTGGTTTGGAAAACAATTTTGAGGTAGACACCACCACGAATGCAGATTGGTTTACCGAGGATTCCTTAAAAAATTATTCCGCTGTGGTCTTCTTGAACACAACCGGAGATTTATTAAATAATCATCAGGAAGCCGACTTTGAACGTTATATTCAAGCAGGAGGGGCTTTTGTAGGTATTCATGGTGCTGCAGACGCAGAATATGATTGGGGTTGGTATGGAAGACTAATTGGTGGTTATTTTTTAAATCATCCAGAGGTGAAACAGGGCGAATTGACCATTTTAGATAATAAACATTTAGCAACTAAGGATCTTCCACAAAAATGGGTTCACACTGATGAATGGTATGTGTTCAAAAAACTATATCAGGCAACTAATATTTTGATGACCATCAACAAGGAAGTGTATGATAAGCCAGAACTAATGAAAGAAACACCTATGGCGTGGTATCACGATTTTGATGGTGGACGTGCATTTTACACAGGTTTAGGGCATCAACAGGAAGATTACAATGACCCACTATTTCTTAAACATATCTTAGGAGCTATCCATTATGCTATTGGGGATAACTTGGAGTTAGATTATGATAAGGCTAAAACAAAACGGGTACCCTCCGAACAAGGTTTCACCAAAGTTTCATTTGCGGTAGGTGAATTATTTGAACCAACTGAGATGGCGATTTTACCTAACCTGGATATTTTGGTAGCGCAACGTCGTGGTGAATTGTTACTGTACTCAAATGAGTCTAAGAAAATTAGTAAAGTAGGTCAGCTAGATGTTTATCATAAAACTGAAGTACCGAATGTCAATGCGGAGGAAGGATTCATGGGCTTTACCATTGATCCAGACTTTGCAAATAATAATTATGTCTATGCATTTTATAGCCCTAAAGATACCTCGGTTAATCGCTTATCCAGATTTGTTTTTAAAGACAACAAGCTGGATATGACATCAGAAAAGGTGGTTCTCCAGTTCTATTCTCAGCGAAATATTTGTTGTCATACGGGAGGTTCCCTATCTTTTGGTAAGGACAGGACACTTTTTGTTTCAACAGGGGATAATTCTACGCCGTTTGATGAAAAGGATCAAAAATATGTGAGTAATGGTTATGCTCCTCTAGATGATAGAGCTGGTCATGAGCAATATGATGTTGAGCGTACTGCAGGAAATAGTAATGACTTGCGGGGTAAGATTTTGAGAATAAACGTAAAAACAGATGGAAGTTATGATATTCCTAAAGGCAATTTATTTGCGGAAGGAACTGCTAAAACTAGACCAGAAATATACGTAATGGGGAATCGTAACCCTTATAGAATTTCAATAGACCAAAAGACTGGTTATTTGTATTGGGGGGAAGTTGGTCCAGATGCAAACAAAGATAGTGTTGGAAGAGGACCAATGGGCTACGATGAGATTAATCAAGCCCGTCAAGCAGGGTTTTATGGATGGCCATTTTTTGTAGGTAATAACTACGCATACCATCCTTATAATTATGAAACTGGAGTAAGCGCTGATGCATTTGATCCAGCAAAACCAGTTAACACCTCTAGGAACAATACTGGAATTCAGGAATTGCCTGCTGCCCAAGCTGCATTCATTTGGTATCCGTATGGAGATTCTCCCGATTTCCCTCAAGTAGGATCAGGTGGCCGTAATGCTATGGCTGGGCCGATATATTACCCTGAACTTTATCCAAAAGAAACACGTTATCCAGACTACTACGAAGGGAAGCTGATTATTTATGATTGGATACGAGGGTGGATGAAGGCAGTTACAATGCTACCCAACGGTGACTTTGATAAAATGGAACCTTTTCTACCAAATATAAAATTAGCTTCTGCTATTGACATGGAAGTTGGACCGGATGGTCGTATCTATATTTTGGAGTATGGAAGTGGTTGGTTTAGTGGGAATGCAGATGCAGGTATTTCAAGAATTGATTATACCTTGCCAAGCAGTAAGACGAAAACTGAAGATGCAGATAAAACTGCTGATCCGCAGGCAACAACAATGGGACACCAGCAAGGAAGCGGAGAGTCTAAAGGAGAAAGTTTAGTTTTAGCATCAGATTGTAAATCATGTCATGCCTTAGATAAAAAATCAGTAGGTCCAACCTACCAAGAAATAGCTAAGCGCTATAAGGAAGACAAAGAGGCTCAATCATTACTTGTTAAAAAGATATTGAATGGTGGAAGTGGCGTATGGGGAGAGGTGGCAATGCCGGCTCATCCAGGTCTTGAGGAAAGTGATGTTAACGAAATGGTTTCCTGGATTTTATCACTGTAAGTATTAAATATTTATTTTGCTCTTTAGGTGTTCCGCCTGGAAGCTTAAAGAGCAAAATAATTTTAAAAAGAAACACAATTCTTACTGACAAAAATTTCTAAGCATAAAGATTCCCCGTTTAAATTGATTTTTGAAAAAGTTGGGCGCTTTAGGAAAGAGGATAATTGACTTTGGGCTCGAAAGGTCTCGGTGCTCAAATAAACATTGTATCTGAATTAAAACCAGCCAAGTCTTTATTTTTTTTAAAACCGTGGTTAAACTCAAGAGAAACCGGAGGTAAGCATAACAAACAATGCAAATAAGATTGTTGTTAAATATGAAGAATTACTTTCTAAATAGCATTAATTTTAACTATATTTATAAAATAGAGCGTAAAAGCCAGAGGTCTTTAGCCTGTGGGATGTAAGCGATTACCCCTGATCGAGTATGTACTCACGAATGGTCTCAGGAGATGCTTCACCAATAGAACAAACAAAGTATCCATCTGAGCAGAAAGTATGTTCTTCCCAAAAATGTTTAGATAAGAAAGACTTATGAGCTGAATACCAAATATGGTAAGTAGATTCGTGCTTTAACTTACGAACAGTAGAAGTAATAGATAGAGGTGGAACATAACGAATTAGAAAGTGTATGTGGTCTAAATCTGATTCAAACACTTCAATTTCAAAATCTGAATTAGCGCTAATCTGTAACAGGATAGAACGCATATCATCTTTCAGCTGACCAACTAGTAACTTTTTGCGATACTTGCAGACGAAGATTAAATGGCTTTTAAATAATGTTTTGAACGATTTGTGCTGAGGCACTTACTTTTTTAGACCTAGAGATATTTTTTGTGAATGTTTCTCAAACTCGACGGGATATTTACAAAATAAATGTAGCGGGTTTACAAAAGATTATTATCAGTCGTCTTTTGGTTGCTGCTAACATGGATAGGTGGAAAAGAATTAATAGTAAATGAATTAATTATTACTAACATATTTAGCTAATTATTTATTACCTTTGATATAGATACTGATTGTTTTTCGATATTAAGATTGCTGAATTCCAATCTCTTAATCAAGATATTACCTATTATTTCTTAATTAATTTCACCCGGGTGGGTTATTTAATAGTATAATGAAGAT
>NZ_JCAXEC010000021.1:0-49707 GCF_059758715.1 Sphingobacterium sp. GQ94 | reverse complement strand
CGAATTAGCTAAATTGTGAATCTATCAATTTTAAATATTTTAAATCTTAAGACCCCGCATTGGGGTGGAATTGTACGTTTGAAAAATATCTCCTCAAAAATTCATCGTGACCACAAATAATTCAGTATTAGGCAGTAACTGATCTTAATGTTAAATAGAGTTCCAAACCTTTAAACTATCAATTCAGAATAGGGCATATTCTTAAAATAGTACTTTTTATCTTTTTCATTGATTTCCCTTAATACTTTACATGGGTTTCCTGCAGCAACAACATTTGAAGGAATATCTTTAGTTACAACTGATCCTGAACCAATCACAGTGTTCTCACCAATGCTTATACCTGGGTTGATTGTACTGTTGCCTCCAATCCAAACGTTGTTTCCTATAGATATTCCTTTAGAGAATTTTACGCCTTTGCTCCTTAATTCTGGATCAATCGGATGACTCGAAGTGAATAATCCTACATTAGGCCCAATCATCACCTGATTACCAATTTTTACTTTAGCTCCATCGAGGATGACGAGATTATAATTTGCATAAAAATCTTCACCAATTTCTATGTTGTATCCATAGTCACAATGAAAAGGTGGTTCAATAAAAAACTTACCATTTATTTTTCCAAATAAAATCTTTATTATTTGATTCCTTGCTTTGACTTTTGTAGGGTCCATTTGATTAAATAGGAATAGTTTGGATTTAGCATGTTGCCTCTCTTTAAACAATTCATCACCCATTTCGAGATAGGTCTCCTCACTAATCATTTTTTCTTTTGACGACTTCATGGACTGAAATTATAATTTTTTTACAAAAATCTTCAATTTCTTTTGTTATTCAATGCGATCCATCGACCGTTAAATTAAAACGTTAATAAGAAAGACTTATAGAAATTCTAATTATTAGATAACTATGGAATACTATGCGAGTTTGTGTGTTTCTTTCTTTATGAAAGAAACTTCACATTTTTATATCAGTGGTTTTAAAACCTCTAAAAAAGAAATATACAGGGAATTTTAGCTTAAAATCCCTGTATAATATAAACTTTAGTTTTTGCTAATTACAAAATCTGATTTTGACATTCTAACCTTTTTAAGACTAGCTAACCAATCATTTTGGCTATCTCTGTACCCTAAAGGCAATATGGTCACACTACGTAATCCCAATTCATGTAAACCAAGTAATTCATCTAATGCATTTTTATCAAATCCCTCCATCGGTGTGGCATCAACACGTTGTTCTGCCGCAGCTGCGATTGCCAAACCAAAAGCAATGTAAGCCTGTTTTGATGCATGTTCATAATGTTGGTCCTTAGGCCAAGAATTAAAAGTGTTTAATAAGTTGCTTTTATACTCATCTGCAAATCCTGAAGGAAGCTCCCTTTCGGTTTCTTGTAATTGGAAAGGAGAGTCGACTCTTTCCTTTGTATATTCATCGTACGCTGCGAAAACTAATACATGAGAGGAATCAACAATTTGAGATTGATTAAAGGCAATGGGTAGGATTTGTGCTTTTAATTCAGGGTTTTTGATTTCAATAATTTTAAAGGGTTGAAGTCCGGAGGAAGTCGGAGCTAAACGGGCAGCTTCAATAATATAGTCTATCTTTTGTTGATCTACCTTTTCTCCATTCATTTTTTTAGTGGCATATCTCCATTCTAAATGTTCTAATAAATTCATTTTTTTGACGTTTTTTTGTGTAATTAATATAATATTGATTTTGTAAATCCTTCTATTGCATCTTTGAATACATCTGAGGGACATATGTTTTCTTTTTCCTGAAAGGCTAAAAGATCTACAGCTATGATTCCATGTAATATGGACCATAATGTTTTTAATTTTAGGTGCCGATCTATTCCTGTATTTTCACTTGATTGAATGAGCTCATCTATTAAGGAAAGCATAATGGTTGAAACAATTTTAAGCTCTTCTATTTTTCCAATTGTTTCACAAGTAGGTATCCCTAATCCAAACATAATTTCATAATGCTTTGGATGTGTAGCAGCAAATTTCCAATAGCCTTTTGCAAATTGATTTGTTTTTGTTTGTGGGTCTGCGCTTGGATCTATTGATTCATTTAATGAATTGATTAATTTAAGAAAGCCTTCTTTAATGAAATATGAAGATATTGCCTCCTTATTTTCAAAATGTCTGTAAATTACCGGAACAGAGTATTCAATAGCATCTGCAATTTTACGAATAGACAAGGCATTCCAACCTGACTCTTCAACTATTTTTCTTGAGCAATCAATGATTTGATTTTTTATTTGAATTTGCTGTCTTTGTTTTCTATCAATTAAACTCATATGCACATGTTAACAGTGTTAGCAAAAGTAACATTGATAGATTTATTTTCCAAATAGTGCCAAAAAATAGACTGAAAAATGACAATGCAACCCGCGTAATAATTGATATCTTTAGTTATGAACTTCTTAAAAAGTAAACGAAAAGTGTCTTTAGTATTAGGTAGTGGAGGTGCAAGGGGGATGGTACAAATTGGAATCATAAGAACATTGGAGGAAATGGGCTACCAAATTGATGAAGTTGTTGGATGTTCAATTGGTTCTTTAATTGGAGCTGCGTATGCTGAAGGAAAACTGTCGGAATTAGAAGAGTGGATGAAGACTCTGACCAAAAGACATGTTTTTAAGTTGTTGGATTTTACAGACCCTAGATTTGGAATGTTTAAGGGGGAGAAGGTTTTTGTTTCTTTAAAAAGTGTTTTCCCTGATGAAAATATCGAGGATATGAAATTAAGCTACAGAGCTGTTGCAACAGATTTGAAAAATGATACAGAAGTTGTATTTGATAGCGGTAGTCTCTATAAAGCTATTAGGGCATCCATTGCAATTCCTGCTGTATTTACAAGTATTGAGAGTGAAAACTGGAGTTTAGTAGATGGAGGCGTCATAAATCCATTGCCGATCAATTTGGTGCGTAGAAAACGTCGAAACATTGTAATAGCCGTGAATTTAGATGGAAAACTGGACCCGGATTTGGTCACCAAAAAAATCGAGAGTTCCTTAAACTCCTTAACTCTTTTAAAAAGGGCATTTTTTACGATGAGAAGAAGACTAGCCCAAATGAGTATAGAGTTATACAAACCTGATTTTATAATTAATGTGCCACAAAATATTGGGGGAATCTGGGATTATGAGAATTCTTCGTACTTAATCGAAAAAGGAAACGAACTTACTCGAAAAATAATTCCAGAAGTATCCAAAAAAAAGAAAATTTAATCAGTTCATGCTCTTACTTTATCCATATTATTCAAGTAATTGGTTCATATGAAAATTGAACTCCTCAGGATTTTCTAGATTTGGTAGATGACCACAGTTTTCAAATTCAATAAATTTCGATCCTATAATATCTTTTGATAATTTTGTCATCACCTCGCGAGAAACTACTTGATCTTCCTTTCCTCTTATAATCAATGTAGGAACATTAATTTTGCTTAATACTTCCGTAGTGTCTGTTCGTGAGGCTAGGGCCAATAAAGTTGAACAGATTGACGATACACTGTTTCTGCGTATGCTACTTTTTATAAGTTCAACCGCTTCTGGCCTATTTTCAATACTATTTTTATGAAATACATTTGCGGCAAATCCAATTGAAAATGGTCTCCGACCATGCTGTAAAACTGCCTGAATAGCATCGAATCTCTTCTGTTTGCCTAAATCATCATCTGATTTACTGTGTGTGTCTGATAGAATTAGTCCCGAAATTTTCTCAGGGAAAAGTTGGTAAGCTCTGAGGGCAATATATCCCCCCATTGAAACCCCACACAATACAGCTTTTTCGATCTCCATTTTTCTCATAAAAACATCCAGATCTTTTGCGAAAACGTCTATTGAAAAAAAACCGTGACCTTTAGTTGTATTGCCGTGACCTCTAATATCAATCGCTATTCCCGAGGTATTTTCATCTAAGGATTCTAATTGGTTACGCCACATATTCTTATTAAATGGAAATCCATGTAGAAAAATGATGAATTTTTCTGGTGTTTGAGTTGCCTTTTTGATCTGATATGCGATGCTAATATCACCAATTCGGAGCTTGTTGCTTTTTATTATTCGTTCAGCCATAAGTTTAAATATATAAATATCAATAGACTATGCAAAATATTGATCAAAATGATTAAAAAACACTTTAAACCATTTGGAAAATGCAAAAAAGTGACGATATTTGCAGCACTTCAATGGACCATTTGTCCTTAAGATTGCGCTCATAGCTTAACTGGATAGAGCATCTGACTACGAATCAGAAGGTTAGGGGTTCGACTCCCTTTGAGCGCACTCCTTATCAATATTCAACAGAATCTTCATACAATTTTTAAGCCAACCTCAAAAAAAATAACTCGTTGAACGTGAAATGTTTTGGACTAAAAATGAAAAAAAGTTTTGCTGAAATGATTATTTCCTTATATTTGCATCACCAAAACATAAAGGGCGTAAGTCGTGAGGTGATGGTCTATGCGCTCATAGCTTAACTGGATAGAGCATCTGACTACGAATCAGAAGGTTAGGGGTTCGACTCCCTTTGAGCGCACTTGGAAAGAGCCTAATTCATTATGCGGATTAGGCTTTTGTTTTTTATCATCAAAAATAAAATAACATCAAACTATGCTAAACCTTGTATTATTCGGACCTCCAGGAGCTGGAAAAGGTACCCAATCGGCTAAATTAATTGAAAAATATGCGCTTCATCATGTGTCTACTGGTGATATTTTTAGAGCACATATCAAGAATCAAACTGAGTTGGGGAAACAAGTTAGTCAAATCATCGCAGATGGAAATTTAGTTCCAGACTCCATTACAATTTCGATGTTAGAAGAAGAAATAAAAAATAATTCAAATGCAAAAGGATTTATTTTCGACGGTTTTCCTCGAACTGTGGCCCAAGCTGAAGCATTAGATTTATTTTTAGAGTCTATAAGTTCAAAAATAACAGGTGTTATTGCTTTAGATGTAAATGAAGATGAGCTTACTCAACGTATAGCTAAACGCCAAGAGATTTCTGGTCGTGCAGATGATGCTGCTGATAAGCTTAAAAAGCGCATTGAAGAGTATTTTAGTAAAACAATTCACGTTTTACCCTATTACGAGAAACAAGGGAAATTAAGTAAAGTGAATGGTATTGGAAATATTGACGACATTTTTGCTGATTTATCTGCAATTATTGATCGCTATTAATTGAGGTTTTAAAATTTATTATGGCGCAAGGGTCTAATTTTGTTGATTATGTAAAGATATGTTGCCGCTCAGGTCATGGGGGGGCTGGATCATCCCATTTGCACCGTGATAAACATACGGCAAAGGGAGGACCTGATGGTGGTGACGGAGGCCGTGGAGGACATATCATCCTTCAAGGTTCTAGTCAACACTGGACTCTGTTGCACCTAAAATACAGAAAACATATTATTGCCGAAAGTGGTCATCCTGGAGGGAGTTCTCTACGTTCTGGAGCGACTGGAAAAGATGAAATATTAGAAGTACCACTTGGGACTGTAGCTAAGAATTCAGAAACCGGTGAAATATTATTTGAAATTACCGAAGAAGGTGAAACGCAGATCTTAACCCCAGGGGGCAAGGGTGGCTTGGGCAATTGGCATTTTAAATCCCCAACAGTACAAACACCTCGCTTTTCCCAACCTGGATTACCAGGACAGGAAGAATGGATTATTTTGGAATTAAAAGTATTGGCCGATGTAGGGCTTGTGGGATTCCCGAATGCAGGGAAATCAACCCTTTTGTCTGTGGTATCTGCAGCGAAACCTGAAATTGCGAATTACCCTTTTACAACCTTAGTTCCTAACCTAGGGATAGTGAGTTACCGTGATAGTAAATCTTTTGTCATGGCGGATATTCCTGGAATTATAGAAGGAGCTTCTGAGGGCAAAGGTTTGGGTCACAGGTTTTTGAGGCATATAGAAAGAAATTCAGTGTTGTTGTTTATGATTCCTTCCGATACAGATAGGACCATTGAGGAGGAATATAACATCCTCTTTAATGAATTAACAGCTTATAATCCTGAATTACTTGATAAACCGAAATTATTGGCAATTACCAAGTCCGATATGTTGGATGACGAGCTTGAAAACGAAATGGAAAAGCAAGTTCCCAAGGGAATTCCTCACATTTTTATTTCTTCAATAACTGGAAAGAATATCCAAGGACTAAAGGATCTAATTTGGAAAGAAATTAACAAATAACTGAAAAGAATAGCAACCTTGAAGTTTGTCTTCTTTCTTATCTGATTATGGACTTATCGATAAAAGAATTCTTGGATAAAAAAGTTGAAGAATTCAACCAACCCAACTTTATCACGAATGATCCAATAAGCATACCCCATAAATTTTCAAATTCTGTCGATCAGGAAATTATGGGCTTTTTTGCTAGTATACTAGCTTGGGGGCACAGAAAAACAATTATCAACAAATGCATTGAATTGATTCAAAGAATGGATCATTCACCGTATGATTTTATACTTAATCATACCGATCAGGATCTTAAGAGTTTGCTTGGATTTAAGCATCGCACCTTTAACGATACAGATCTTCTTTACTTTGTGGCCTTTTTTAGACATCACTATAGTCAGTATAGCTCCCTCGAGGATGCTTTCTTGCAATTCGACGACCCAATCTCCTTCAGTGTAGAAAAATCTTTAAATGCTTTTAGAACTTATTTTTTCTCTTTGCCTGATTTTTCTTTGCGTACACGCAAACACATTAGTTCGCCACTTCAAAAGTCTACTTGTAAAAAATTAAACATGTTTTTGAGATGGATGGTGAGAAAAGATAATAATGGAGTAGATTTTGGTATTTGGAAAAGAATACAATCAAAAGATCTAATTTGTCCATGTGATGTTCATGTAGAACGGGTTGCCCGGAAACTCCATCTGATCACCTCAGATAAATCGAACTGGAAGACAGCATTGGAGTTAACAGATAATCTTAAGAAATTTGATGAAAACGATCCAGTCAAATACGATTTTGCATTGTTTGGAATAGGTGTAGGAGGAGAAATGTAATATACTTTTCTTCTAATGAATAGCATTATTAGCCCTGGTGGATATAATTTCAATAATATCAACTAATCTATTCGAGTAACCAAACTCGTTGTCATACCAACCGACCACCTTGACCAGCCCCCCAACAATACTTGTTAGTTGAGAATCAAATACACAAGAATATGGATTGTTTATAACATCTACCGATACAATTGGATCTTCAGTGTAATATAGTACGTTTTTTAATTCTGTCTCTGAGGCTAGTTTGAATTTCTGATTTATCTCTTCTACAGTTGTATTTTTCCGTAATGTACAGGTGAAATCTGTAAGTGAACCATTCAATACAGGTACTCTTATACCTGCACCACCTAATTTCCCTTCTAAATGCTTAAATACATTGGTTATTGCTTTGGCAGCTCCGGTAGTTGTTGGAATGATGGAGGCAGAGGCTGCTCTTGACCTTCTTAAGTCGCGATGAGGTGCATCGTGAAGGTTTTGATCGCCCGTCATGGAATGTACGGTTGTAATATAACCATCAACTATATTCCAATTTTCGTCCAGTATTTTGATAAGCGGTGCTACATTGTTTGTTGTACAAGAAGCATTGGAAAATAGGGGAGTGTTCCAGTCAAATGCTTGGTCATTCACTCCCAATACAACTGTTGGAACATCTTTATCTGGGGATGGTGCTGAAATAAGTACTTGTTTGGCTCCAGCTACCAGATGTTTTTTTGCGAGGTCACTTTTAACAAAAACCCCAGTAGATTCGATAACTAAGTCAATCTCGAGTTCCCTCCAAGGTAATTCCGAAGGATCTTTTTTATTAAATATTAATATAGTTTTGCCATCAACCGTCAATGTATCTTTTTCAAAAGAAATTACACGATTCAGTGGTCCATGAACAGAATCATATTTAAACAAATGGGAAATAGTCTCTGAATTTGCCAAATCATTTATAGCAACAACCTGAACCGTATCGTTTTCCCTATTTAATAAGTTTCTCAACGTGTGCCGACCTATTCGACCGAAACCATTAATGGCAATTCTCATTATTTTTTAAATTCGGCTATAACCTCATTAATATCCTTTTCACCTTCCCATGAAGATTTTAATGAACCGTCAGAGCCATAAACATAGTTTGCAGGAAACATTTTTGGGACATGGATTTTTTGTATAAATTCTTGATTCCGATCATAAAGCATTTCAATGTTTGCTTTGCCTTCGAGATCCTTTCCAAAAGTTTTAAAGAAATTTACCATTAATCCAGGGTCATTCATTGAAACATAAAGAATAGTTATATCTTTTATCTTGTCGTAATTCTTAGATAGCGCAGCTGCTTCTTGTTGGCAGTGGTTACAGGAAGGATCAAATAAAACAAACACGGTATTCCGTCCCGATGGAATATCCGATTTTGAATATGCTATTCCAGATTTAACCTTATAGAAGGTGAATTCTGGAATAAGATTGACTGGAGCACTTACGGATTGTGGTTTCTCAGAAACAGGAGGATTTACCTCTTGCTCTTTATGTTGATCTACACCTTTAACATCATTGTGAACCTGTTCCTCAGTAGTTTTATTATTGTTGCAACTTAATGTAAAAGTACATAAGGATAGTCCTAAAATAGGTAAAACAAATTTTGTCTTCATCTCTAATTATTATACCCAAAACTAATAAAAATAATAGATTAAAGGAGAATTAAATATACTCTGTAAATCATAATAAATCAAAAGGGCCCCGCAAATTTTTCGGGGCCCTTTTGATTTATGTGTTTTTCCTTTAATTAAGGGGTAGCTACTTTTTTACGTTTTTGTTCTTCAGAGCTAGTAGTAGCAGTTAAATGTTTACGACCACTTAA
This sequence comes from Sphingobacterium sp. GQ94, assembly GCF_059758715.1. Classification (NCBI taxonomy): domain Bacteria; kingdom Pseudomonadati; phylum Bacteroidota; class Sphingobacteriia; order Sphingobacteriales; family Sphingobacteriaceae; genus Sphingobacterium; species Sphingobacterium sp. GQ94. The sequence goes on along the minus strand of NZ_JCAXEC010000021.1, from coordinate 40,848 downwards.
GTCATAAATTGCTGGTGCCGCTAAGAAAATCGAAGAATAGGTTGCCACAATAATACCAATTAATATTGCAAATGAGAATCCACGGATTACTTCACCTCCAAAAATAAATAATACCGCCAACACAAAAATGATAGTCAAGGAGGTAATCACAGTTCGGCTTAATGTTGAATTGATTGCATTGTTGATAGTAGACCCGAATTCTTCTTGCTGGCTATTGGGTTTCTTTAAATATTCGCGTAAGCGGTCAAATACAACCACTGTATCATTTACTGAATACCCTAATACCGTTAAAATTGCTGCTACAAAATGCTGGTCAATATCCAATGAGAAAGGAACGATTCCGTCTAACAAAGAAAATAGTCCCAATAAAATAATTGCATCATGAATTGTTGCAAATGCCGCTCCAGCAGAATATTGCCATTTATGAAAACGGACTAAAATATATGCTGCAATCACGAGCATTGACAATATCGAAGCATAAATCGCGCGGTCACGAATGTCATTAGCAATTGTTGGTCCTACTTTTTGTTGTGATAGGATTTCGTAATTATTGCCTTGTACCTTTTTTAAACCCTCATTCAATTTAGATAAAACATCTTTATCGGCAACATCACTTGTTTCCTCTATTTGATAAGATGTTGTTATTTTTAACTGATTCTCGTTTCCGAAGGTTTTTACCTCAGTGGTGGTTCCAAAGATTTCATCTAAATTATCACGTACTGTTTCTGGACTAATTGCCTCTTGAAATAATACGGTATAGGTACGACCTCCTTGAAAGTCAACTCCATACGTGAAGCCTTTTGTTGCAACTGCTGCTAAAGAAACCAAAATTGCTATTCCAGAAGCTATATATGCTATTTTCCTTTTCTTAATAAATTGAAAATTAGCGTTTTTCATTGTGTGATTCGACCATGGATACGATAATGTGATTTTGATATCCTTACTCAACATATATTCAAAAATTATACGTGTGATGAAGATTGCCGTGAACAATGAAGTGATTATACCAATCATCAAGGTAGTTGCAAAACCTTGTATTGGTCCACTTCCGGTAAAGAAGAGTATCAATCCAACTAAGAACGTGGTAACTTGAGAGTCAAGAATTGAAGGCATAGCATGCTTATAACCATCAGCAACAATTTGACGCATAGACTTACCCAATGCCTTTTCCTCACGCATTCTTTCATAAATTAAGACATTCGCATCCACGGCTGTACCCATTGTTAATACGATACCTGCAATACCGGGTAAGGTTAAGACAGCATTTAATGATGCTAATACTCCCATTAAAAAGAACACATTGAAAATTACTGCAATATTTGCAGCTATACCAGCACGATTGTAATAAGAAATCATGAAGCCCATTACCACGATAATCCCAATGATAGCAGAGTTCACACCGGAATCAATGGCTACCTGACCTAATGATGGTCCTACAATTGCTTCTTCAACGATTTTTGCGGTTGTTGGGAGGCGACCAGCCTTTAATACATTGGCCAAGTCATTGGTATCTTCTATAGTGAAATTACCAGAGATTTGAGAGCTACCATTTGGAATTTCTTCATTTACTCCAGGAGCTGAATACACAACACCATCTAAAACGATTGCAATAGCATCTTTGTTTTGTGCGGCTTGTGCAGTAATTCGTCTCCATTGGCGGGCACCGTCAGAATTCATATCCATTGAAACAACCGGATTGTTGAATTGGTCAAAATCTGCACGGGCATCCGTAATCACATCTCCGGTCATTACCGGTAAATTATCACTACCTGTGGTTTTTATTGCATATAAAGACAAGAATTCTTTAGTTTGATTCTCTGGCTTTACAGCCCATAATAATTTTAGATTACCTGGAATTAAAGATTTTACTTCTGGACGATTTAAATAAGCATTGACTTTGGCAGTGTCCCTTATGCTAGAGTACCCAACTACTGCGCCTGGTGCTAATTGCTGTTGTCCGCCTTCTGCCGAATAAGTTGACGGGCTTAATACAGCAAACAATGGATTATTAGCCATTACAGCGGCATCAGCTTGTGTAGACGAATCGCTTGAGGAAGAGTCAGTTCCTTGGGTATTTGCTCCTAATTTAGCTAATAAGTTCTCTTCTTTTTTAGTGCTATCAATCGACGTATTTGCAGTCGAGTCAGAAGATTCAACTTTAGTTGATTTTAGCGTGTTTGCTAGTGTATTGTTTATGTTTTCTAGCAATGAATAAATTTGTACGTTATTATACGTATTATAGAATTCTAATTTTGCAGAACCTTGTAGCAATTTACGTACACGTTCTTCATCATTTACCCCAGGTAATTCAATTAAAATACGATTTGTACCTTGTTGAATTTGAATATTTGGTGAGGTAACCCCAAACTTATCAATACGAGTGCGTAATACTTTATACGAATTTTGAATTGCATTATCTGCTTCTCTTTTCAAAAATACTCGTAAATCTGATTCAGAACTATTCGCTTGAATTGATGCAGCGTTATCATTTGTTGCAAAAAAACTAGCAATGGGAGCCCCAGCTCCACTAGCCTTATACTCATCGATAAATAAATCAATCAACGAAGTGTTGACTGTCTTGCTTTTAGCAACTGCTGTTTCTAATGCTTTGTTGAAGTTTACATCTTTTGGATTATCAGCCAAATTGGCAATTAGTTCGTCCAATGAAATTTCCATTGTTACGTTCATACCACCTTTTAGATCTAGTCCTAAAGCAATTTCATTTGCTTTTGCTTCGCGATAAGTGAATTTTGCAATTCCCAAATTGTACACTACTTCTCCAGAAATAGAATCTAAATAGGCTTTTTCTTTAGCCATATCGCCATTCGCATATTTTGCAGCATCCTTTTCAACTTTACGTGTTACAAAAGTGAATGATATGGAATAGAGGCACGCTAAGGAGACCACTATCACCAAAAATTTAATCAGCCCTTTACTCATTGTTTAATCGTAATAAATTATGGTTTTTGTTCTTTTTTAAGCTTAATAATATTTACCAAGAACCGCAAAGGTATAAAAAAAATGGATAATGAATATAAATAAGCAAAACTTAATCTTGAAAAAAATAAACTTATAATTCCCTTCAGAATGTGGAGGCGTTTTGAGCTATTCAGCTTTTGTAGTCTCGCCGTATAGGTGGTAATAGCTGATCACAAAAAAGGCCATATCAAAATGATATGGCCTTTTGCCTTAATATTTTAAAAATTTAGCTTATTTTAAAACAAATTTTACGCCGAAAGTGAAACCTCCACCATCAAAACCAGTATCGTTGTTCAAGCCTAAATATGGTTTATAATCTAAGTGCATTGCAATAGGAATAGTTGGGATTCTATATTCTAAACCTACCTGTGGACGGATTCCGAAATAAGTTTCTGAATCACCATCCCAGCTCGCAATACCAACCTGTGCACCCACACCTGCGTACCAAGCTAATCCATCTGCATTTGGAATTGCTTTTTCATATTGCCAATCTCCACCGAAAGAAACCCAATGATTACGGAAAGATGCTTGTAATTGTAATGCTGATGTGTTCGTTAATGCGGTTTTATATTGTACACCTACGTTTGAACCATCGTATCCATCAAAAACGATACCTAATGCTGATTTATAAGGAGTCTGAGCTTTTGCTTCGTTAAAACAAAAAGTTAATGCTCCTGCAGCTGCTAATGTAAGTAATGCCTTTTTCATAAATTCTAATGTTAATTTTTAATTTATTTACCTAACAGCAATTAGCTTGCCAAATTTTAACAATAATTAACCTTTTCTGAAAATTTTGTTCAAGAACGGATTGTTTATTTTTTGTCTAAGTATTGTAAATACTTTCTTGTTATTTTAAAATTCAATAAAATTTCATAAATTTGCCTCGCAAATAGGTAACCCCATTAATATTTGCTATGCAATTAGATCCACAAAAATTCGTCCAAGAAGGTCTCACATATGATGACGTTCTATTAATACCTGGATATTCCGAAATATTACCTCGTGAGGTTGATACAAGTTCCTTTCTTACAAAGAAGATAAAAATTAATATTCCTTTAGTGTCCGCTGCAATGGACACTGTTACAGGAGCTGACTTGGCAATTGCTATTGCGCAAGCGGGGGGTATTGGTATGTTACATAAGAACATGACAATTGCTGAACAAGCCGCTGAGGTCCGAAAAGTTAAACGTTCAGAAAGCGGTATGATTCAAGATCCTGTTACATTACTTGAGAACGCGACAGTAGGTGATGCATTTCAGATAATGAAGGAGCATAAAATTGGGGGAATTCCAGTGATAAACCTGGAAAGAAAATTAGTAGGTATAGTTACTAATAGGGATCTTCGTTTTCAAAAGGAAATGTTGCGTCCGATTAGTGAGTTAATGACAAAAACAAATCTCGTTATTGCTCCAATTGGTACGGATCTAATTAAAGCAGAAGAAATCCTTCAAAATTATAAAATTGAGAAACTCCCTGTAGTAGATGAGCATGGTGTACTTAAAGGATTGATTACATTTAAAGATATTCAAAAGTATAAACATTATCCAAATGCTGCTAAAGATGAACATGGAAGACTATTAGTGGGCGCTGCAGTTGGCGTAACACATGATACATTGGAAAGAGTAGATGCGCTAGTTAAAGCAGAGGTTGATGTTATAACAATTGATACAGCTCATGGACATTCCCTTGGTGTTATCAATAAATTAAAAGAGGTTAAAGCCGCTTATCCTGATCTTCAGGTAATTGTGGGTAATATTGCAACAGGGGAAGCAGCAAAAGCTCTGGCAGACGCTGGCGCAGACGCAGTTAAGGTAGGGATAGGTCCGGGATCAATCTGCACAACACGTATTATAGCGGGTGTAGGGGTTCCGCAGTTATATGCAATCTATGAGGTTGCTAGCGCTTTAAAAGGAACTGGAGTTCCAATCATAGCAGACGGTGGAATAAAACAAACTGGCGATATTGCTAAGGCAATTGCTGCTGGTGCTAATACCATTATGGCAGGATCATTATTTGCAGGAGTTGAAGAGGCTCCAGGTGAAACTATTTTATTGGAAGGTAGAAAATTTAAATCATACCGAGGTATGGGATCCATTGAAGCAATGGAAAAAGGTTCAAAGGATCGCTATTTTCAAGATGTAGAAGATGATATCAAAAAATTGGTACCTGAAGGTATTGTTGGTAGAGTACCCTATAAGGGTACTTTAGCGGAAGTTGTTTACCAATATATTGGTGGCTTGAGAGCTTCCATGGGGTATTGTGGTGCACCAACTATTGAAAAACTACAAGATGCAAGGTTTGTGCGTATCACCGGTGCTGGCTTACGCGAATCTCATCCGCACAATATTCAAATCACAAAAGAATCTCCAAATTATAACAGTAGAGGATAAGCTGAAATTTTTCTTTTGTGAATGTTTCAGTAGGATTAACTATTGACATATTATTAAGCAGCAATTGATTATACTATTGCTGCTTTTTTGTGCTTTTGTATAACTTTGGGGTAGTTCCCGTAATTGCTTTGAAGGATTTGTGAAAGCTCGCGAAATTGTAAAAGCCACTCTCAAAACATATTTCTTTAAGGCTGAGCTGAGAATTTCGAAGCTGAGAACAGGCATGAGAAACACGTAATTCAGTGATGAATTGAATAGGTGTTTTACTTGTTTTTTGTTTGAAATATCTGCAGAAAGAATTTTCTGTTAGATCTGCGATATTGGCAAGTTTGGATAATTTAATTTTCTGCTTGTAATTTTCCCCTATATATTCCATAAGACCATTCATTCGATATTGATCCATTGATTGATTCAGAATAGAGTAGTTTTTACTGGTTAAGGCTTCACACTCAATTGAGCTGATATCCTCTAAGAGCATCAAAAAATGTAATAGTTTTTGCAGACCGGTACATGTGAGCACCGTTTCAAGTTGATCTTTAATCTTATTGTTCTGATTTAAACGAATAAATCTACCCTGTTCTGAATGTTCAAGCAAGTATTTTAAATTTAACAATTCAGGTATACCTAAGAAATTGTTTAATCCGAAATTTTTGTTAAAATGGGCTACTATACAATCAATAGGTTGTTCTAATTCGATTTGCTGAGGTAATTCTTCGAATAGCCAATAATGAGGAGTTTGTGAGGAAATGAGTATGGTGTCACCCGGTTGAAAAGATTTTATTCTATCCCCAATAAAAAGAGTTCCAGTGCCTTTATTAATATACACTAATTCCCATTCTTGGTGGTAATGCCAAATCAATTGATGTTTTGGGAAATAATCCCTTCTAATTTGAAAACTTTGATCAATTTGAAATGGAAGAGTTAGTTGTTTGATAATCATAGTTAACTAATATATTCTATAACTTTCTAGGTTTTGTGATAAATATGGTAAAATAGTTTATAATTTTGGTAAAATACCTTATTTATTTGCAATCCATTTTACCGAGATTAGTCGTTCCATTATAATCTAATAGTATGAGTAAGACTAATAATAAGGTTGCCGTTATTTTAATAACATCTCTTTTTTTCTTTTGGGGGTTTCTTCATAATCTGGATCCGATATTGATTGCACATTTAAAAAGTGCCTTTAGTCTGACTCATTTTCAAGCATCTTTAGTAGATTCTGCAGTTTTCATTGCCTATTTATTCATGGGAATTCCTGCTGGTTTGATCATGAAAAAATATGGATATCGAGTAGGAATCCTTATCGGGTTGGTCCTTTTTGCTGTTGGATGTTTCTTGTTTGTTCCAGCGGCCAATACGATGAGCTATGCATATTTTTTATCTGCGCTTTTTGTGGTTGCATGTGGGATTACTCTATTAGAAACTGCAGCAAATCCATACATGACTGTACTTGGAGATCCAGATACTGCAACCCAAAGACTGAATTTTGCACAATCCTTTAATGGGCTCGCGGCATTTGTAGCTCCAATTGTTGGAGGACAGTTCATTTTGACTGAGAATCCATTATCCGTAGAGGAGGTGTCGAATTTAAGTGAAGTACAAAGGACATTATATATTCAAACAGAGACAGCCATAGTAAAGGGACCATATGTTATTTTAGGATGTATAATTTTATTGGCAGCATTCATCTTTTTTTGTATAAAATTACCGGAAGTGAAGGATCATCAAGAAAACAAATCAGGTTTTTTGAAAGCCTTTAAACATAAAAATGTTACGTGGGCAGTTGTAGCACAATTTTTTTATATTGGCGCACAAGTATGTGTCCTAAGTTTCTTGATTGTATTTGCCTCCGAGGTTTCCGGAGTAGATCCAAAAGATGCAAAATATTATGCAGGGGTAGCTGGTCTATTGTTCATGTTAGGTAGGTTCATTGGGACTTTTATGATGCGAAGGATTAACCCTTCAAAATTATTATTATATGCTGCATCAATTTCTGTATTATTAACATTGATTTGTGTTTTTGGTAAGGGGATAATTACATTATACGCTATGGTTTCTATTGCATTTTTTATGTCAATAATGTTTCCAACAATTTTTGCTATTGGTGTTCAAGGGACAGGTAGTGATACAAAATCTGCCTCAAGTCTGATTATTATGTCAATAGTGGGTGGAGCTGTGTTACCACCAATTTTGGGCTTTGTTTCAGATAAAACCGGTCATTTGCAATATGGGTATTTTGTTGTACTGGTTTGCTTCCTGGTTGTAGCATTATTTGCTTCGCAAAATAATTCATCTGGTAAAATTCAATCTGTCTCACATTAAAATATACTAAAATGAGCAAAAAATATGCTTTAGCCTTGGATTTGGTCGATGATCCAAAAATGATCACTGAATATGAAAACTATCATAAAACAGTTACCTCAGAAATTAAAAAATCAATAACAGATTCCGGTGTTACAGTTATGGATATATATAGATTTGGAAATAGGCTATTTATGGTAATGGAAGTAAATGAAAACTTTAGCTTTGAGGCGAAAGCAAAAATGGATGAAAGTAATCCGTTGGTACAGGTTTGGGAGCAATTAATGTGGAGATATCAACAACCCATTCCAGGCGCTAAACCTGGTGAAAAGTGGGTAATAATGAATCAAATTTTTGAATTATAGTAACAAATGGAAAATGAAAAATTAGCATTTCTACAAATCCATCCAAAAGATAATGTTTTGGTTGCTTTAAGGGACTTACCTCAGGGATATACTGTGAGGTTTGATAATGAGAATTATCAACTTAAAACTAAGATTCCTGCAAAGCATAAATTTACTGTCAATAAACTGAAAGAGGACGATGAAATCTATATGTATGGAGTTCTTGTTGGGAAAGTAAATTTTGATTTGGATCAAGGGGAGTTAATCAATGTAGAAAACTTAAGACATGCTTCAGATAGTTTTAAACTGGGGAAACGAAAATTGGAATGGGTAAAGCCAGATGTTTCTTCTTTCGAGTCAAAAACCTTTGATGGCTATCATAGAAGTAACGGACAAGTCGGGACTGCAAACTATTGGTTAGTCATTCCATTGGTTTTTTGCGAGAACAGGAATGTTTTGACATTGAAAGCTGCTTTAGAAGAAAAACTTGGGTATAAAGTCGATTCCAAAGATTATTCTAATGAAGTAGACGTTCTGATTTCTAAATATAAAGCGGGAGCTTCCGTTGATGAGTTATTAGGAACTGATCTTAATTATAGCAAAGAGAATAGTAAGAAATCAAGGTTATTCCCCAATATAGATGGTGTTAAATTTTTAAATCACGATATGGGATGTGGCGGTACACGCATGGATTCCGATGCTCTTTGCGGTTTATTAGCAGGTTATATTACCCACCCAAATGTTGCAGGGGCCACCGTTTTGAGTTTAGGCTGTCAACACGCGCAGGCAGGAATTTTACAAGCTGAAATTTTAAAAAGAACACCAAACTTAGATAAACCACTCCATATATTCGAACAACAATTCGAAGGGACTGAACGAGAGTTGATGCAAAAAGCAATTAAATCGACTTTTGCAGGTCTTACGATTGCAAATAAACAAACGCGAGAACCAGCACCTTTAAATAAACTTTGTGTAGGATTAGAGTGTGGTGGTTCTGACGGATTTTCCGGAATTTCAGCAAATCCAACTTTGGGATTCGTGTCAGATATTTTGGTTAGTTTAGGTGGCTCAGTGATTCTATCGGAATTCCCCGAACTTTGTGGGGTAGAACAGGAATTAAGTGACCGTTGTATTGATGATTCTACTGCTGAATATTTTATTCACTTAATGAAAACCTACAATGCAAAAGCTGAAGCTGATGGATCTGGTTTTTACATGAATCCATCTCCTGGAAATATACGTGATGGTTTAATAACTGATGCCATTAAATCGGCAGGAGCTGCAAAGAAAGGGGGAACTTCCCCTATAACGAATGTTGTAGATTATCCCGGATTGGCAAATAATGCTGGATTAAATCTATTATGTACCCCAGGGAATGATGTAGAAAGCACAACGGCAGAGGTTGCGGCAGGTGCTAATTTGGTGCTTTTTACTACTGGATTAGGGACGCCAACTGGAAACCCTATTGTTCCAGTAATCAAAGTTTCGTCTAATACCGCGATTTATAAGAAAATGCCCGATGTCATTGATCTAGACTGCGGAACCGTAATTCAAGGTGAAGAGACCATTCAACAGGCTGCGCATCGACTCTTAGATTATATCATTGAGGTCGCATCAGGAAGGGAAATTCCCAAAGCAGTTCAATTGGGACAAGATGATTTCATACCATGGAGACGTGGAGTATCACTATAAATAATAGTTATAAACTTTAATAAATCAATTTATTATGTTAAAATTAGAAGGAAAGATTTCGGTGATAACTGGAGGGGGAAGTGGGATAGGAAAAGCAATTTCTGAACTTTTCGCAGAAGAAGGTTCAACAGTACATATTTTAGACCTAAACACTCAAAATGCCAATCAGATTAAACAATTAATACAAAAATCTGGTTCTAAATGTCTTGTTCATCAGTGCAATGTAAGTAACCAAAAGGAAGTTCATGCAATTATTCAAAAAATTGGAAGAATTGATATTTTAGTAAATAACGCTGGAATAGCACACATTGGAAACGTAGAAGAATGTACTGAAGAAGATTTTGACCGAATCTACCAAGTGAATGTAAAAGGAGCCTATAACATCTTGCATGCTGTGGTTCCTGTGATGAAGAATCAAGGAGGAGGAGTTATTCTTAATTTAGCTTCCATTGCATCGTTGGTTGGAATCGCGGATCGTTTTGCCTATTCCATGAGCAAAGGAGCAGTTTATGCGATGAGTCTTTCAATTGCTAGGGATTACCTAAAAGATAATATCCGTTCTAATTCAATTTCGCCTGCCAGGGTTCATACACCATTTGTAGATGGTTTTATTGAAAAGAATTATCCAGGTAAAGAAAAAGAAATGTTCGAAAAGCTATCCCAATCTCAGCCTATTGGTCGAATGGCTCAACCTATCGAAATTGCTAAATTAGCCTTATTTCTTTGTTCTGATGATTCATCATTTATAACTGGTAATGATTATCCTATAGATGGTGGATTTATAAAATTAAATAATTAGTATTTTTAAAAACATAATAAAGTCATAGATTCATATTAAACTTTAAATATTTACGAAATGAAATTAATAAGATTTGGAGAGGCTGGTAGGGAGAAAATTGGAGTTAGAATTAACGAAAAAAATTATGATGTTTCTGCATTCGGTGGAGATTACAACGAAGAGTTTTTTGAAGGAAATGGTTTAGAGAGATTATTCGAATTTGTTGAAGCAAATAAAGAAAAATTAATAGAAATTCCGCAAACAACACGATTGGGTTCTCCTTTTACCAGGCCCTCAAAGATTGTTTGTATTGGTCTGAATTATAAAGACCATGCGGAAGAAACCGGCGCAATGATTCCAGCTGAACCAATAATTTTCATGAAATCTACAACCGCTTTAATTGGACCAAATGATAAAGTAGTCATCCCTAAAAACTCAAAGAAAACAGACTGGGAAGTTGAGTTTTGTATAGTGATTGGAAAAAAAGCTACATATGTAGAAGAATCTGAAGCGTTGAATTATGTTGCAGGTTATGTTTTGCATAATGATGTATCCGAACGCGAATTCCAAATTGAACGAGGTGGTACTTGGGATAAAGGTAAGGGATGCGATACGTTTGCCCCAATGGGTCCTGTAATGACTACTCCCGATGAGATTCCAGATATAAATAATGTGAAACTTTGGCTTAAAGTAAATGGTAAAACTTTCCAACAAGGAAATACATCCAATCTGATTTTCTCTGTTCCATTTGTAGTTTCTTATGTATCTCAATTTATGACTTTATTACCTGGAGATGTTATTTCAACCGGAACACCTGCGGGAGTGGGACTAGGCTTTAATCCGCCAATCTATTTAAAAGAAGGTGACGTTATTGAGCTTGGCGCAGACTATCTAGGTGAACAAAGACAAGAGGTAATCGGTTATAGCCAAAATAGATAGCAAAATTATGCGTATAGATGCTCATCAACATTTTTGGATATTTGATTCTGAAAAAGATGCATGGATTACCGATGATATGAAAATTATCCAGAAAAATTTTCTTCCTAATGATATTTCACTAACCCTTAAGGAACGAAATTTTGATGGCGTAATCGCGGTTCAGGCAGATCAATCTTCTAAAGAGACTGAATTTTTACTAGAACTCTCAACGGTCTATGCTTTAATTAAAGGAATTGTTGGATGGACGGATTTAAGATCTGAACATGTAGATGAACATTTAGAAAATTATTCAAAACATTCACTAATTAAAGGTTTTCGTCATATAGTGGAAGCCGAAGAAGATCCTGATTTTCTAAGTACAGATGAATTTTTACGGGGAATTTCAAGTTTGACGAAGTGGAATTTTACTTACGATTTGTTAGTTAATCCACAACAGTATCAAAGTGCATTACAGTGTGTCTCATGTAATCCAAACCAAAAATTCGTGTTGGATCACCTGGCCAAACCAGTTATTAAAGGGAGAATTCCAGATCAACATTGGAGGAGGTTTATCCAAAGACTCTCTGAATATCCAAATGTGTATTGTAAAATTTCTGGATTGGGGACCCAAGCGGACTGGAATCATTCTAATATTGGTGATTTTAAGAATTATATTTTGCATGTCGTTCAATGCTTTGGGAAGGAGAGAATAATGTATGGTTCGGACTGGCCAGTGTGCTTGCTTGCTGGAACTTTTCAAGAAACACAAGAAATAATAACGGCGAATTTGTTCGATTTTTCAGAATCTGAATTAGAAGGATTCTGGGGAAATAATGCTGTTAAATTTTATGACTTACAATAATATAGTTTTTTAGTAGTGAGTTTAACGCATTGTCGTAAGAAAAAAAAATGTCATTTGTATGAATTTAAATTTAAAGGATAAAGTGGTTATCGTCACTGGTGGCGCTAAAGGTATAGGAAAGGGGATAGTATTGGCATTAGCCGAGGAGGGGGCAATCCCAGTTATTATCGGTAGGAATAAACTGGATAATGATTTGCTTAAAACTGAACTTGAGACATTAGGTAAGGAGGCTTTTAGCGTTCAGTCAGAACTAGCCAATCCAGAAGAATGTAAGAAAGCTGTAGAGACCGTCGTTGAGGAATTTGGGCGAATTGATGGACTCATTAACAATGCAGGTCTGAATGATGGGGTTGGTCTAGAATCTGGTGATTATGACTCTTTTGTTAAATCGCTACATAATAGTTTAATTCATTATTATCTGATGGCTCAGTATAGTCTGCCATGGTTGAAGAAATCAAAAGGGGGCATTTTGAACATAAGTTCTAAAACTGCAGAAACAGGTCAAGGTGGCACCTCCGGTTATGCAGCTTGCAATGGTGCCCGGAATGCGTTGACTCGGGAATGGGCGGTCGAATTGTTAAGTTATGGGATTCGTGTGAATGCCATCATCGTAGCAGAGTGTATGACTCCACAATATAGGAGTTGGATTCAAACCTTGTCCAATCCACAGGAGACTCTTCGGAAAATTACGAGTCGAATTCCCTTAGAGAATAGAATGACTACGACGGAGGAAATTGCTAATATGGCTGTTTTTTTACTTTCCGATCGTTCCAGTCATACGACAGGTCAATTATTACACGTAGATGGGGGGTATGTACATTTGGATCGTGCACTAATAAACGATAAAAACGTCCCACACGAATAGATCGACTTTGTAAATTGTTCAAAATCACATAAGAAGTATTCTTCAGGAGGGATATTTAAGTATTAATAAGTTGTAATTTTTAAGAATTATTGGTTAGTGGCCAATTTGAAATGAATTTGTTGATTATTCAATAATCATCTATGCTATTGTTCCTTTAGAAAACGTAATTTTTTCTATTGATTAAATTTTTGACAGGATAGTGTTTGGTGAAGGTTGAAATCAATGTTGGTTAAAATAGTGTGATTTAGATGGAAATATTTGATACTTTTGTGATTAACTAAATTATGATTTTCATTTTCCTTAGGCAGTCATTGCTATTGGAAATTCAAAAAGTTACCTAAGTATGAATGTAATAAAAAATGGGGATGTTAAGCATCCTGTGGAATTTACTATACCCGCAGCTGGGGTAGGTTCATTTTATATCCAAGAAGATTTCAGATCGAACTTTTACAATCATTATCACCGACATAAAGAATATCAGATTTCTTATATTTTAAAAGGTAAAGGATCTGTTGTGATTGGTAATCTAATTCAGCCTTTTTCAGAAAATGAAATTTTTATAATAAAGGCAAATGACCCACACGTTTTTATTAATGAGGAAAATAGTTCTGAGGGAATCCATGCTATACATATTTTTATCACATTTGAGAAGCTAAAAAATTTTTTCGACATGCAAGAGTTACAATCTACTCGAGACTTATTTAAAAATCTAGACGCGAGTAAAAGGTTAACTTCAGTGTATAGCAAAGCGGTTCGTTCAAAATTTTTAGATCTGAAAAAAAACGAAGGATTAGCTAAGTTTAGGTGCTTATTGGAGGTTTTTGATTATTTAATTTCAAATGAGAAGTCAATGAATTCTTTATATTCAGGACTAGCTGATTCAAATTTTAATGACAAAGTAGGTGTTAGAATCAATGAAATTTTAAGATTTTCTTTAGAGAATTATAATAAAGAAATTAGTATCGAGGAGGTAGCAAAACTAATCCATATGACGCCTTCTGCATTTTGCAAATACTTCAAAAAACATACAATGAAAACTTATGTGACTTTTCTTAACGAAATCCGTATTGAAAAAGCATGTCAACTTCTAATCAATAAATCAACGGAAAATATTTCTCAAGTTGCTTATTTGTGTGGCTTCAATACTGTTGTACACTTTAACAGGGTTTTTAAGACCATATTACATAGTTCACCAAGTGAATTTGTTCATAACCATACAGCAAATTGGGCCTGAAGGGCTATGAATTTGGGTATTGAAAGTATCGGTTTCATCTAGATATTGATCCGTAAAAGCAAGTATTCTGTCAGAAAACTTGGCAATTGGATTAAAATTTGCTATATTATCGCAAACAGAAAAAGAAAGGTGATAACTATATGATAAAAAAACAGAAGATAAAATTAGAAAAGCTTTTAGAAAACCCGTACATTTTATATGTAACCAATGCGGGTTTTATCGGGACAGTCTCAGCTGAACCGAATCCCAAGGATGTTAACCACAATGGGTAACATACCTCAACACAAAATATAAATATTAAAATTTAGAGGTGCTTTTTGCTTGAAAAGCATTTTGTGTTTAATGACATTTTAACCTATAAAACTTTACTGCTTTTTAAAATTCAAAAATAGCTGACTTGGTTGGATTATCAACTTTTGTGCTTTTACGTATTTTATCAACCGTAACATGTAATATATTAGATTGATTTTTAAACTCCTTGTAAAGCAATTGATTGATGACTTCTAATTTCTTAATTTTATTATTTTCTTGAATTTCAAAATAACACCAAGCTACATCATCTTGAATCTCATAGCCTACATAGTTCATCTTTTTCTTTTGCCCGTTAACGCTAATCAGAAAATTTTTTTGAATGTATTTTGAGACTACTGAATCAACAAGGACCTTGTTTTCGGGGTTAATTATATCTATTCGTCGAGATTGATTGTTGTTTAGTGCTAGTTCAAGATCATCGTGGAAAAGTCTACAAGAAATCTCTATTTGTTTTTTATTGGAATTAAAATCAACTGAAGTAATGCTAACATAAAAAGGGTGCGTAAATGCGCTTAAAGCGATTAAACTTAGCATTAAAATAACCAACCTAGAGATTTTAATCATCTTTTATTTCTAATTTATCTTCAAATATTCCACTAATTTACCCAAAATAAAGAAATAGACTTTTGATTAATAAAAAAATATTAATTTTGCTTTCAATAAAACTGAATTATACCTGATAAATGAACGACTTTTCAATCTATTTCCAGCTAGGATGGCAACATATTTTGGATATTAACGGTTATGATCATATCCTTTTTGTATTTGTTTTATGCTGCAGTTATGTGTTTAAAGATTGGAAGCAAATTCTTTGGCTAGTAACGGCATTTACCTTAGGACATTCAATTACTTTGGCTTTAGCGGTTTTTAAAGTTGTTCAAGTGAATGGCAGTTGGATTGAATTTTTAATACCGGTAACCATTTTGATTACTGCATTATATAATCTGCCAAAAAGAAGAAAAAAAAGAAATCCTTATATATTATATGTAATGACTTTGAGTTTTGGACTAATACATGGCTTAGGGTTTTCAAATTATCTGCAGTCGCTTTTAGGTCAAGAAGTAAGTATCATTTTTCCCTTATTATCTTTCAATCTGGGATTGGAATTTGGGCAAATCTTAATTGTATTTTTTATTCTTTTAATATCAGAAATGATGTTAAAGGTATTTAGTGTGAGCAACAGGGATTGGAGTTTTTTCCTTTCGTCTGCTGTGAGTGGTGTATCCTTAGTTATGGCATTAGAACGTTTTCCGTTATGAAAAAAAAGTATCATTTGAAAAGTCTTCATTTATTTTTGTTGGGTTTAATTTGTTGTCAAGTTGGCTTTTCGCAGTCGAATAATAACCCCGGTTCAAATCATGGAAATAAATTTGAACAATTGGGCACCTTGTTAAGTGATCCCAACATCTTTAGAACAGCATCTGGCGCTCCAGGCGCTATGTATTGGCAACAAAAGGCCGATTATGTAATTAATGTTGAAATTGATGAAATAAATCAAATCCTAAAGGGATCTGAAACAATTACTTATACAAATAATTCTCCTGACCCACTAAGTTATCTTTGGATTCAATTGGACGAAAATGAACACGCTGACAACGCTGAAAGCAAAAGGTTTGATGAGAGTCAACTCGAAAATGAGGTATCATTGAATCAATTGAAAAACTTGGTCCCGGAACAGAAGGGGTACGGTGTTAATATTCAGAAGGTAGTTGACGGAAATAACAAAGCGTTAAAATATACCATCAATTATACAATGATGAGAATAGATTTACCCACGGCGTTAAAACCAGGGGCTAAATTCGAATTGAATATTGATTGGAATTTTAAGATTACCGATAGAATGGTGGAGAATGGCCGAGCCGGTTATGAGTACTTCCAAAAGGACGGTAATTATTTATACACAATTGCTCAATGGTTTCCTAGAATGGCTGTATATTCTGATTTTCAAGGCTGGCAAAATAAGCAATTTACAGGTAGGGGAGAATTTGCGCTTGTTTTTGGGGATTATAAAGTTAATATAACTGTTCCGGAAGATCATATTGTTGGGGCAACAGGCGAGTGCATGAATTATAATCAGGTACTGAGCGCAACCCAGGTTGCCCGCTGGAAACAGGCACAACTCGCCGATGAACCTATTGAAATTGTAACATTGCAAGAAGCAAATCAAGCAAGTCAAAAAAAGGCAAGCGGGAAAAAAACCTGGATATTCGAGGCAAAGAACGTTCGAGACTTTGCTTTCGTCTCATCACGTCGATTAATTTGGGACGCTTTTAAAGTTCGTGAAGGAATCCAAGGAAACCAACCTATGGCTATGTCATATTACGGCCCTGAAGCCTATCCACTTTACCGTAAATATTCTACCAAAGTTGTTGCTCATACCTTAAAAACATATTCAAAATTTTCTATCCCTTATCCGTATCCTGTCGCCATTTCTGTCGAGGCAGCAAATGGTATGGAATATCCCATGATTTGCTTTAATTACGGACGTGCAGATGAAGATGGAACATATTCTGAAGCAGTGAAATATGGCATGATAGGCGTTATCATCCATGAAGTTGGTCATAATTTCTTTCCTATGATTGTGAATTCTGATGAGCGGCAATGGACGTGGATGGATGAAGGCTTAAACACTTTTTTGCAGTTTTTAACTGAACAAGAATGGGATAAGGACTTTCCATCAAGAAGAGGTCCTGCGCATAAAATCGTGGATTACATGAAACTACCCAAAGATCAATTGGAACCTATCATGACAAATTCGGAAAATATCGTTCAGTTTGGTCCAAACGCTTATGCGAAGCCCGCGACAGCTTTAAATATCCTTCGTGAGACGATTATGGGAAGAGAGTTGTTTGATTATGCATTTAAAGAATATGCAAGACGTTGGGAATTTAAACACCCTACGCCTGCAGATTTCTTCAGAACTATGGAAGATGCTTCTGCGGTGGATCTTGATTGGTTTTGGAGAGGTTGGTTTTTTACTTCTGATGCTGTAGAAATCTCATTGGAAAGTGTAAAACAATATCGGATGAACGGTGCAAACCTGAAAATGGTCAGTAATCAAATGAAAGATGCTTTCGAGAAGGATAAAAACACGATTACCAGACAACGAAATATTGAAGAGAATATGACATTTATGGTTGACAAAGATACCTCTTTGTTAGATTTTTATAATAAATGGGACAGATTTGCTGTAAAGCCTAACCAAGAAGCTGATTATCAAAAATTTTATGACTCTCTTACAGCAGTAGAAAAAGATATATATAACGGTAACATTGGATTTTATGAAATAAAATTCCAGAATAACGGAGGTTTGGTCATGCCATTAATTATTGAATGGACATTTGCTGATGGCACAAAAGAAATTGATAATATACCGGCCTATATTTGGAGAAAAAATGAAAATGAGATTAGTAAGGTATTTGCAAAATCTAAGGAAGTTGTCGGAATTCAGTTAGATCCGTATCGTGAGACTTCAGATATTGATGAATCGAACAACACTTGGCCAAGACAAAATAAACCATCTAGGTTTGAGATATTTAAGGAGAATGGACGTTCAGTTAGAGGACAGTCTTCAAATTCGAATCCAATGAAAGAAGCAAAGAATCAACGCTAAACGAATTGAATAGGTTGATAAATAAATTTTGAGAAACTTTATTCTTAAAAACAAAAGACATTTTTATTTCGAAATAAAAATGTCTTTTGTTTTTAAATGGACTAAAAAGAGAATCGCATTTTTATCAAAGTTGCAGCTTTATTATTAAGTATTCTCGGAGAGGTTACTGCCATTTATTTTATTTCCTTGGAAGACTTAAGAGCTTAAATAAGGCATTTTCAATTCGCTCTCTTCCAGTGGCTTCGTTGACATCTATTCCGCAGAAAGTACTTCCATTTGATTTTGCATGTAGTGCTAAATAATAAAGTCCTGCTGTTTGAATCGCTAAAATTGCATGAATATCAAGATCTTTTGTGTCGTAGGAATTCTCAAGCTTTTGGATTAATAACTGCCCAACATATTCTCGATCATCTGCCGTTTTTTTGAGCACATCATTAGGTTCAGATAGCTCCCATTGCAGGATTCGACGTAAGATGGGATCTTCCAATACGGCTTGAAATTGACCTTTTAGCAGATCATACATCTCTTCAAATGAAATTTCATCTTGAGAGAGAAGCTCGGTTATTGTATTTTGGGCCTTACCTTTCCAATAATCCCGGCCAGTAATATACTCTTGAACCAAATTGTCTAAAGTTCCAAAATAGATATAAACTAGTTTTCTGTCCACTTTGGATTCACTGGCAATATTTGAAATTGTTAGGCCTGGATAACCATGTTTTTTTAAAACTTTCCCAACAGATTTGATTAATTTTTCCATTGTTCTCGCCTTTTCTCTAATCGGTCCTGATGTGACCTTTCTTTTTTTTGGTGGATTATTCGCCATTGCAATTAGTCATTGAATTCTTTCAAAATACTAAATTAAAATTAGATTATGCTAGGTTTTGTATGTGAATCTGTCGAATTCTTTTTGCTTTTATTCAGCATAATCCTGAATATTCTAAAAGCAATATCTGATTTTAGAAACAAAATTTAGTGGACACTTAAGTCGGGTTTAAGTTCTTAAATGAGTACAATTATTTTGACAACTTTAAGCTGAAATTTTACCTTTAAAAGAAAAATTGATCTTTATCGAATGTTCTACTTTAAGTATTCTTTAAAGGTCGATCCAGTAATTAAATTTTAACATAAAGGTATTTGTTGCTGGTAGACCAAACATGTTTTCTATATTATTTCCCCATCCTGGAAAATATAAATTGTCCTGTTTTGATCTGTTATGTTCCCAAACAAGATAAACTGTTGATCCTGGTAAGTATTCCCAACGAGCGACTAAATTAGAACGAAATTCATTAAAGCTAAAATTCGGATTCTTGAAGGACAACGTTTGATTATCAATCGTAGTTGAATACATCCCGTCTTTTAAACTTATTTCATCTGATGAAATTGCTCTGAAACGATCCTCATAATTTGATGCTTTGGTGTTTGTAGCTTGCTTAAACTCATCAAACTTTGCAATCGATGTAAATGGAGAAGCATAATACTGAATGGAAATATCTGGAGTCATATTTAATTGCATATTAATGGTCACTCCATAAGTTTTCTGCTTCATTTTCGCTAGCATGTAAAATGTTTTTTCTTTGCCATCATTTTCTGCTTTAAGGGAATTTATATATTGTAAATTATCAATATTATTCGCAAAATTGAATTGGGTTGTAAGTTTGACATGATTCCCCAATCGGAAAATTAAACTGGGGTGGACTGAATTATATCCGGTTTGTTCTTCCAAATAATGTCGACCATTATAAAGGAATTTAAAGACAACCTTTTTTGCTCGATCCGTGCTCAAATCCACTTTAGTTTCAAAATTTGCGTTATATTTCATATCAGGACCACCTCTAAGTCTTCGGCTGTCTACGGTATTCCAGCTAAAGGTTTCCTTTATATCCATTTCGAATCTACGTTTGGTACTCAAACTTCTCCATCGAAGACCTACATCATTATTGATTGCTTGGCCAGCATAGTTCCAAACATTTTTTTGAGTTAGGTTTATACCAGCGAATCGAAATGGTCCCCAAGGATCAGTCTTGCGAAAAGCTATCTCAGACTCGTTTAAAATGTAGTCTGATTCTTTCATATAGCCTACATCGTTAAGATCAAAACCAGGGGAGGACCAATTAAATGTTTGAGAATAATTCCATTGGGCATTTCCTTTTTTACCAGCCTTAAAATACCCCCCAGTTCCTTGAAGAGTTGTTTCTCCTGGATTCATCTTTAGATACTCTGCTGCTGACTCTCTATGATAATAATGAGTAGCATTCATTTTTTTATATAAAATAGATTCCGAACTACCATGGAGACTGCTGAACATTGCTTTCGCATCAATATAATATAACCGGTTGGAGAAATATTGCGTAAAATCTAAACCTGAAGTAAAAGCATTTTTAATTAATGCATCTTTGAGATGATCTTTGGACAAACGACGGTTTACTGATGTAAGCATTCCTCCAAATAATGTGTTGCCATTCCAATTTTTTTGAACACGTCCAACAGTATAATTTGTCAAGGGTTCAGTTATCTCTTTGTCTTGAATTCCGTTGCGCATTGTATTGGCATTGGTCTGTGCTGTGACACTCTCTAAGAGACCAATGGTTAGACCATTTTTATTTGTTCCAGTTAATTTCATTGCTGCCAGAATAGGGATAAAATTAGCTGTACTGGCAAAGTTGTCAATATTATCTATTCCTTGCGGTCTATAGGAAGGCATCGCACCAATACGTCTTGAATAAAACATCATTCCTCTTTCATTATTGTCAAATTCAAGAATATGTTTTCCTTCTAAAAAAAAAGGTCTTTTTTCATCATAGAAAATCTCATAAGCTGTAAGATTCATCACTGAAGGATCAAGCTCTACTTGTCCGTAATCAGGATTTATGCTTAGGTCTAAAGTATAATCACTTAAGGAAAACTTTGCATCTAAGCCCGCTGTTCCCTGTAATTTATTGCCTTTTTGAAAAGGACTGTTGGGTATTTTTGGTTCGTTAATATATTTGGTCATTGCATAGGGAAGAAATTCTATACCTTTTGGCTTAGGTAATTCATTCATTCCATGCATTTCTCCAAAAGAGAAAACATGACCGTTGTTTTTAATTGGAATTATACTCCAATTTTGAACTTCATTATTTTCACGAATTATCCTTCTTACATGTAATCCCCAAATTCCATCTGAATTGTCTTGATTATAACGTAGTTGACTGAACGGAATTCTTAATTCTGCTGTCCAGCTTGAGTCTGCCAGATTGATATTGGTCTTTCCTTCCCATACTGCATTCCAACTGAGATTAACTGAGAGTTTATCAGTAACCGTAAGGTCGGTTTTATTTCCACCTAGGTTGATATTAAATTCGGGCGCAACCCGATAATCATGATAGGTATCAAAAGCAATACTTATCAGGTCCCCATTGCTATTATCATCCCTATTACCAATGAAAGCATTCATTTTTTCCGGATGTTGGTCTTTACAATAAACCCCCACATAAATGTTTTCATCATCATAAAATATTTTAACCTGAGTCCAAGAAGCTGTGTAGACTCTTTCAAAAGGAATAACTTGTGAAAATTTTTCAGACCAATTCCCTGTGTTCTCCCATAAATCTTCGTCTAATTTACCGTCAATTTCTGGTCTACTATCTTTTAGCTTTGTGATATTGTATTGACGCTTGTAAGCATCTTCAAAAGAGACAATTTCTTTAGGTATGTCTTGAGCCTTACTATGTATACTTATGCTGAATAGAATCAGCAAACCAATGTGTTTATAAAAATAATTCAATGTTTTGGGTTTATTGTGATTTGCTTCAAAAGTATTAAAATTAAATAATTATAGATGTCTTTTTCATGCTTTTTATTTTATCACAAAAGAAGAAACTAGTTAACAAAGGAAACAAATCTTCATGGCTACTAGTTATATCATTTACCTTATTCACTTGAGATTCAACAGATTTATCCATTTGAACATGCTAATGTCATTTTTAAATGCAATATAGTTGCAATTACAGTTAATTTCGATATTTTCAACCCTATAAAAACGTGAAATCACTATGGAAAAGATTAATTTAAAAATTTACGATGTAATAATAATAGGCGGTAGTTATGCAGGTCTTTCAGCCGCTATGTCTCTTGGCAGATCCTTGAGGACGGTTTTGATTATTGATAATGATTTGCCTTGCAATAAGCAAACACCCTATTCACACAATTTTTTAACGCAAGACGGTCAAAAACCAGATGTCATTGTCAAAAAAGCAAAAGATCAATTGTCCACGTATTCCACTGTGGAGTTTTATACCGGTTTGGCTATTCAAGCAAATCGAATGGAAAATAAATTTTCTATTTTGACAGAGCAAGGAGATCGGTTTGCAGCATCAAAATTGATTTTTGCTACTGGAATAAAAGATCTATTACCTGAAATTGATGGATTTTCTTCCTGCTGGGGAATCACTGCAATCCATTGTCCTTATTGCCATGGATATGAATTTAGAAACGAGAGAACAGCCATTATGGCTAATTCAGACATCGCGTTTCATTATGCGCAATTAATTGGAAATCTCACACCCAAACTTTTAATCTTAACTAATGGAAAAGCTGATTTTACCTCACCACAGCTCAAAAAACTAAATTCGAATAACATAGAAATTATTGAGAAGAACATTGTGTCAATTAACCATAATAAGGGAGAAATTTTTGAACTTAAATTTTTTGATGGTACAACAACCCAATTGAAAGCACTCTACTATAGACCGCAATTTCGACAACATTGTGAAATTCCAGAGAATATTGGATGTGAATTAACTGAGCTTGGTTATCTGAAAGTAGATGCCATGCAGAAAACCAATATTGAAGGTGTGTATGCTTGCGGTGATAGTACGAATCCTATGCGTTCAATCGCTCATGCTGTCTCTACTGGGACTATGGCCGGAGCGGCTGTAAACATGGCCTTGGCAATGGAAATTTTTTAAAAATAGGGACGAAATATTTAGAATTTTGACGTTAGTTTCTTGAAATTGACGGATTCTTATTAAAATATTAGTATCTTAAACACAGATTCTAAACCTGAGATTCTAGCTTTGTTTAATTTTTTGTTAAAGTATATAGTCATTAATTGAGATAATTGGAGTATAATTCAATTTATCATTTCACATTAAATATGTCACTTTAGCCCAACTGTGTTTTAATTATTTATAAATAAACTCCATACTGATACTTGAATGGCTAGCGATAGAGAGATAATATGCCTAAAAATACCATCATTATTGCATGGTGAGGGACCTATTTGGCATTCTGGTCGGAAAACTGCTTTTTGGGTTGATATTTTGTCTGGAATAATTTTGGAGTACGATCCTATAGTGATCACTTATAAAACCTATAGCTGTGACCCAATGGTTTCGGCTGTCTTTGAATGTGAAGGAAATAACGAAAACTTGATTGTTGCGGTTGCTGGGGGTATCGGATTATATAATCTCGCATTACAAGAATTGACTATTAAGACCGATTTAAGTATTGATTGGAAGGATATACGTTGCAATGATGGTGCAATTGATTGCCAAGGAGACCTATGGATTAGTACAACCCATATGGATCACTTAGAGAATGTAGGTGATTTGTACTGTATATCTAAAGGATGGAGTGTTCAAAAAGTGATACCAAATGTTACCATTTCAAATGGTCCATGTTGGTCTAAGGACAATACTAAAATGTTTCACACAGATAGTGTTTCAAAATCAATAAAAAGCTATCTTTTCTCTAGCAAAGACAAGCATTTGAGTATCGAGGGCGATCTTGTGAATATTCATGATAGTATGGGGTTTCCAGATGGAATGGCCTTGGATCAAAGTGGACGCTTATGGGTTGCTATTTGGGGAAGTTCTTGCGTGGCTTGTTTTGACTTAAATTCTGGTGCGCAAGTAGATTGTATTCATTTGCCCGTCCCTCAGGTTTCTTCAGTTTCATTTATTGGCGACGGGTTGAATATGTTGCTTATTACAACGTCGAAAAAGGAAATGACTGAAAAACAATTAGCAGTCTATCCAGAAAGTGGATGCACGTACCTAGTTAAAATGGATGTACCAGGCATAGAAACTTATGCTTGTAGATTATAAGATACCAAAAAAAACTAAATATAATTATGAAACTACGTAGTCAGGATTGGTTTGCTAGAAAAGGCAAAGACGGATTTATCTATAGAGCTTGGATGAAAAATCAAGGTATACCAGCAGATATGTTTGAAGGTAAACCGGTTATTGGTATCTGTAATACCTGGTCAGAATTGACTCCATGTAATGCTCATTTAAGAGATCTGGCCGAATCCGTCAAAAAAGGAGTTCTTGAAGCCGGCGGCTTTCCACTAGAGTTTCCAGTGATGTCCCTAGGGGAGACGCTAATGAAACCCACTACGATGCTATTCAGGAACCTGGCTAGTATGGATGTGGAAGAGTCAATTCGGGCAAATCCGTTAGATGGTGTAATTCTTTTGTGTGGTTGTGATAAAACAACGCCTTCCTTAGTCATGGGAGCATGTAGTGTAGATTTGCCAACCTTAGTCGTTTCTGGAGGTCCGATGTTGACTGGAAAATATAAAGGAAAAAATATCGGAACATCTGATTTGTGGCGTCTAACGGCCGAAGTAAAAAAAGGAACACTAAGCGAAGAAGAATTAGGAGTTGCTGAGGCCGGGATGTGTAGAAGTATTGGTCATTGCGCAGTTATGGGAACAGCTTCTTCAATGGCCTGTATGGTTGAGGCGTTAGGGATAAGTCTACCGGGCAATGCTACAATTCTTGCAGCAGATTCAAATCGTAAAGTGTTAGCCCAACTCTCAGGAAGAAGAATTGTTCAGATGGTACAAGAGGATATGAAAATTTCAGATATCCTTACTCGTGAAGCAATTGATAATGCGATAAGAGTAAATGCTGCTATAGGAGGGTCGACTAATTTTACAATCCATCTGTTGGCCATTGCCGGAAGACTGGGTATAAAACTGGATTTAGACGATTTCGATGAACTCTCTAAAAACATTCCTCTGGTTGCAAATCTACAACCATCAGGAGAACATTTTATGGAGGATTTTTATTATTCCGGAGGTTTACAAGCTGTAATGCATAGTATTCAAAACTCACTCAATCTAGGAGTTATGACCGTAAATGGAAAAACATTGATAGAAAATATTCGTGACAACCAGAGTTTAAATGAGGATGTCATTTCAACTATCGAAAAACCATTTAACGCCATTTCGGGAATTGTTGTTTTAAAAGGTAATCTAAGTGAAAATGGGGCGGTGTTAAAACCGTCGGCCGCTTCCTCAAAATTGATGCAACATACTGGACGGGCTGTTGTCTTTGAAAATATTGAAGATTATAAAGCTAGAATTGATCATCCTGATCTAGAGGTAGATGAAAACAGTGTTTTAGTCTTAAAAAATGTTGGTCCCAAGGGATACCCAGGTATGCCTGAGGTCGGAAATATGAGTATTCCTAAGAAACTTCTTGAACAGGGAATTGAAGACATGGTTCGGATTTCTGATGGCCGGATGAGTGGAACAGGATATGGGACTGTTGTCTTACATGTATCTCCAGAGGCTGCCATAGGTGGAAACTTACAATTGGTTAGAGAAGGTGATTTAATAAAATTGGATGTTCCATCACGAATTTTAGAATTGTTAGTTGATGAAACTGAGCTTCAAAGGAGAAAGCAGGAGTCTGAAACGCCAACAAATGAATTTGATCGAGGGTATTATAAGCTATATGTTGATCATGTTGAACAAGCACATTTGGGTGCAGATTTGGATTTTTTAAGAGGTGGATCTGGTAGTATAATCACCAGGGATTCCCATTAATTAACATAGACCACATTAAATATGCAAAACAAAAGATTTTTAGGAAAAACCGCAATCGTTACTGGAGCAGGATTAGGTATTGGTTTTGAAATAGCTCGTATTTTGACATGTGAGGGGGCAAATGTAATATTGAATGATATTGACCCGAATTTAAATGAATCTGCAGTTCAACGGATTAAAGAGTTTGGCAATTGCAAAGCATTTTCAGGGGACGTTGCTGACCCATTATTTAATAAGGAACTCGTTCAGTTTGCCATCACTGAAACAAAATCACTTGATATTGTTATGGCGAATGCCGGTATCACGCTTTTTGGAGACTTCTTGAGTTATTCTGTCAAGGATTTTAACCGGGTGATCCAAGTGAATCTGGGTGGCGCATTCTTCTTAGCTCAAGCAGCTGGAAATTACTTTAAATCAACCAAAAAAGGTGGGACTATTGTTTTTACATCCTCTGTAGTTGGACATAGAGCACACAAAGATTTAGCGGCTTATGGAATGACCAAAGCTGCGATTGAGATGTTAGCAAAACATTTAGTACTGGAATTATCACCTTATAAAATTAATGTGAATGCTGTTGCTCCTGGAGCAACTCTTACTGACCGTACATTAGAGGATGCCAATTACACAAAGGCGTGGGCTGATGTAACTCCGATTGGTTCTGCGGCAATGCCAGTCGATATAGCAAATGCAGCACTTTTTTTGGCTAGTGAGGAAGCTCGACACATCACCGGTCAAACCATTGTGGTTGACGGTGGATGGACCTCGATTAGTCCTTCTCCGTTTAATTAGAAGTAATTGCTCTATGAGATTAGGTTAAAAAGTGAAAACAATAATTAGATTTTTAGAGATAAATAATTTAAATTTATTCATCAATTAAACCTAGAATCTTTACTATTTCTTAATAAACAGGAAATAGTAAAGGTTTATTTTCACGAATTAATCTAAACTCATATACCATGAAGAAAAGGCTCTTAATGTTTTGCACTGTAGGCTTGTCTATTAGTGCGTTTGCCGGTAATTTTCCTCCTCTACCAAACAATGATTTTCTTATTCCTAGGGACGTTTTATCGCAAAGGGAAGTAAAAGGCAAGGTAACAAATGCCCAAGGTGAGGGGCTTGCCGGTGTAACTGTCACCAACATTCAAACTGGACAATCTGTTCAAAGTGATGGCTCGGGAAATTTTGAAATTATTGCAAAAGCCGGGGATAACCTAACTATAAAAATTATAGGGTATACAGAGAAACAAATTCAAGTGACAGAGGAATTTATAAATGTTTCGTTGGAGAGTTCAGATGAAACAATTGATGAAGTTGTGGTCGTTGGTTACGGCACGCAAAAGGCATCCACAATAACAGGATCAATCGTGGGAGTGAAAGGCGAAGTTTTGGCAAAAGCACCGGTGACAAACCTGTCTAATTCGCTAGCTGGTAGGTTACCAGGGCTAGTTGCTGTTTCACGATCAGGTGAGCCTGGTAGCGATAATGCGACTTTAAGGATTAGAGGCGCCAACACCCTTGGAGATAATTCTCCATTGATTGTTGTGGATGGAATTGCTAACCGATCCTTGGAACGAATCAATTCACAGGATATTGAAAGTGTAACGGTTTTAAAGGATGCATCGGCAGCAATCTACGGATCTCAAGCAGCAAATGGTGTTATTTTGATTACGACAAAAAAAGGGAAACAAGGAAAACCTGAGGTCAAGTTATCCTATAATCAAGGTTTTACCAAACCTACTGTAATTCCTGAAGTACTAGATGCGGCAAGCTATGTCGAGATGTTGAACGAGATTAGTGTTTCAGCAGGTCAGTCCCCAAAATACAGCCAGGATGATATTGATCTATTTAGAAATGGAAACGACCCCTGGGGACACCCAAATACCGATTGGTATGAAGAAACATTTAATAATGTTGCTCCGCAGATTCAAACTAATTTCAGCATAAACGGAGGGTCTGAATATATCAATTATTTTATTTCAGCTGGTTATGACAAACAAAATGCGATTTACAAAAATACAGCTACCAAATTCAATCAATATAACTTCCGTTCAAATTTAAATGGGAAATTGAATGAATATGTTAAATATGGTGTCAATGTAGCCTTGAGAGAAATTAATAGAAATTATCCTACTCGATCTGCTTCAGACATTTTTGTGATGTTGCGTCGGGGTAAACCAAATATGCAAGCATATTGGCCAACCGGGGAAAACGGACCTGATATAGAATATGGAAATAATCCAGTAGTGGTTACCACCAACCAAACTGGATATGATCGGAATAAATCCATGATGCTGGAATCTAAAGCTAATATCGATATAACAATACCTTGGGTAAGTGGATTAAACTTATCCGGTAATGTGGCTTTTGATAGAACGGTACAAAATAACAAATTATGGAAAACCCCATGGTATTTGTACAATTGGGACGGTAGTACAGTTGATCAGAATGGCACTCCTGTTTTGGTTAGAGGTGAGAAAGGGTTTACTGGTCCAGAGTTAACGCAGGACTTCAGAAATGATGATTTGTTAACCTTAAATTCGTTGTTACGTTATGAGAATAATTTTGGAACATCACATCATTTCAATGCCTTGGTGGGTATCGAAAGAATTTCCGGAAGTATGATGTCCTTTGAGGCGTTCCGTAAGTTCTTTGTCTCCACAGCTTTGGAGGAATTGTTTGCCGGAGGAGATGCAGAGAAAAATAATACAGGGAATTCTTCAGTTCAGGCTCGTTTAAACTATTTTGGGAGAATTAATTATGATTTTGCTAATAAATATTTATTTGAATTTTTATGGCGTTATGATGGATCTTATAAATTTCCTGCAGAAAAACGTTTTGGATTTTTCCCTGGAGTATCATTAGGATGGCGTGTTTCCAATGAAAAATTCTGGGAAAACATTAAACCGATTGTAAGTGATTTCAAAATTAGGGGTTCTTGGGGTCAAACAGGTAATGATAGAATTAGTGATTATCAATTTTTATCTAGCTACGGATTCTTAACAGGTGCATCAAACATTTATGTATTTAATCAACAAGAGGAACAAAAGGTTCTGAACGAATTAAGGATTCCGAATCCAAATGTGACATGGGAAATTGCCAACCAATCTAATATTGGTTTAGACGCTAAGTTTTTAGATAATAAAGTATCCTTGTCAGCAGAGTATTTCTATAATATCAGATCAAATATTTTATGGAATAGAAACGCTTCAGTACCAACCTCTACAGGATTGACTCTGCCTCGCGAGAATATTGGTGAGGTGGTAAATAAAGGAATAGAGATCCAATTAGGGTATAACGATTTTATAAATGACTTTCAATATGGACTCTCCGCTAACGTAGCTACTAACAAAAATAAAATTAGGTTTTGGGACGAAACACCAGGAGTTCCTGAATACCAAATGTCTACTGGTAAATCCATGAATGCCGAATTGTATTATAATGCAATAGGGGTTTTTAAAGATCAAGCCGCTGTTGATGCCTACCCTCATTGGGCGGGAGCTAAAGCTGGCGATATCATATTTGAGGATGTGAATAACGACGGTAAGATTGATGGATTAGACCGTATACGAATTGATAAAACTGATCTCCCTACACTTACTGGAGGTTTTAATATAGATTTAAATTATAAAGGGTTTTATTCTAGTATATTTTTTCAGTGGGCGACTGGAGCAAACAGAAATAACTATTATGAAATGCAAGGAGAGGTAGGGAATTTTTTGGTCCAAGATATAGAAGGTCGATGGACTGAAAGTAATACAGACGCTCAAAAACCAAGAATATGGAATAGATATAGTGAGTATTGGCGTTCAAATGGAAATACCTATTGGTTACAGAATTCTGACTATCTCAGATTGAAAAATTTAGAACTAGGATATAGCTTTCCTAAAGAATGGTGTGAACACTTAAAAGTCAATGGAATACAGTTATATTTTACAGGTCAAAATTTATTAACATTTACAAAGGTTAAAGATTTCGATCCCGAAACCAATTCTGCTACTGCATATCCATTAAACAAAGTGTATAATTTTGGTTTAACGCTAAACTTTTAATCATGAAAAATTTCATTTATTTATATATAAGTCTAATTGTTATATGTTTCACATCATGTAATAAAGATTTCCTGAACACGAATCCATCAACCGAATTCTCAGAAAATAATGTTTGGTCAGATCCTGCACTTGTAGGAACATTTATTAACCAAATTTATTTTAGATTAGATGAACCATTAACTGATGGCCGATTTAAATCAAATCTAGTTGATGAAAGCCATTATCGTGGTAACGCTGCTTCTTTAAATTTTAATAAAAGTTTAATGACCCCGGATGGGCTCCATGGATGGTCTGTATCAAGATTCAGAACTTGGAGTGATTTGTACAAAACCATTCGTTTCTGTAATATTTTCTTTTCAAAAGTAGACCAAGTCCCGTTTACTGATGAGGTGATTGATGGTAAAAGTACGAAAGATAGAATGACAGGAGAGGTCCATTTTCTAAGGGCATATTTGTACCATTTCTTAGTCAGTACCTATGGCGGTGTACCCATCGTTACGGAAGTTTATGCTTTGGATGACGAATTTGAAAAAGCTAGGAATACCTATGAAGAATGTGTGGATTTTATAGTCGAGGATTTGGATAAGGCCGCTGGACTTCTCCCAATATCGCACTCAGGAGCCAATTTGGGACGTGCTACAAAAGGAGCTGCTTTGGCTCTTAAATCTCGTGTACTGCTGTATGCAGCAAGTGATTTAACGAATGAGGTAATTTTTCCGAATTATGATCATCAAGAACTTATAAGATATACGACTGGTGATCAAAATGCAAGGTGGAATGCAGCGAAGCAAGCTGCAAAGGATGTCATTGATTTAGGCGTATATCAACTTTATAAGGCTGAACCTTCGGAAACGGACTCTATTGCTCAAAATCTAACAGAAATATTTCTAAGTAAATCAACCCAAGAGGATATTTTTATAAAATATTTTACCACAGCAATGGGACAACGAGCTGGACTATATTCTTCCCCTAATGGTTATCACGGCTGGGGAACTAATGCTCCAATTGGCAATTTAGTTGATTCCTATGAAATGAGAGATGGAACCAAATTCGATTGGTCCAACTTAAGCCATTCCTCAGATCCTTATAAAGATCGGGATCCCCGATTTTATGCTACAATATTATATAATGGAGCAGGATGGAGGGCCCGCCCTGATGATGCAAAAGGCCTGGATCCTCTAAATAGGGTCCAAACTGGGAGATGGGAAAAGTGGAATCCAACAACATCAAAAATTGAAATAGTTAATGGGATTGATACCCGGAAAAGTAGTATCGAGGATTGGAATGGCTCCTACACTGGTTATTATCTTCGAAAGTATATTGACCCAAGCGTTGATGCTCAATATGTAAGACAAGCGGTGACTTGGAGATTTATTAGGTATACTGAAATTTTATTAAATTACGCTGAGGCTTGTATTGAACTAGGACAGGATCAGGAAGCAAAAATATATTTGAATAAAATTCGTAAACGTGCTGGAATGCCTGAAATAACTGAAACCGGTGAATCTCTGAGAGAAAGATATAGAAACGAAAGGAAAGTTGAGCTGGCCTTTGAGGAACATAGGTTTTACGATGTAAGGCGATGGGCTATCGGCGCACAAGTTTACAACATCACAACTAAAGTGGCCGATATCTTATACCCCATGAATAGTGATCATACAACTGCTAGCCATCCCAATATAAAACATGTTAATTTTGAAAAATATGAATGGAATGATAAGGCTTATTTTCTCCCGTTAATGAGAGATGAAATGAATAAAAACAGTTTATTACAACAAAATCCAAATTATTAAAATGAATATTAAAAATTTAATTGCAGCATTGTTAGGGATATTTTTCTACTTCCATTTATCAGGACAGGAAAAACTAACTATAACACACCAACCCTACATTCAAGCGCTCACTGATAGCACAGTCTCTCTCGTTTGGACGACAAATAACCCAGCGATCGGCTGGGTTGAACTCGCTCCTGATGATCAGAGCCATTTTTATCAAAAGCAGAGACCTAAGTTTTTTTCCGGTAAGTATGGTTTTAAAAAAATAGGGAGTGTACATCAGGTGGATTTAAATAATTTAAAACCTGGAACAAAATATCGTTACAGGGTTTATAATCAGGAAGTGCTTAAACATGAGGGTGTTAAAGTGCAATATGGTGAATTTACGGCCTCGAATGTTTATAAAACGGCACCCTTGTCATTTTCAACACCCAAACCATCTAATCAGTTATCTTTTATTGTCGTAAATGATATACATGGTAAAAATGACGTTCTCACTAACCTTATTGGGCAGGCTGATATGAGTAAGACTGATTTTGTCGTATTTAATGGTGACATGGTAGATGCTTTACACAGCGAGGATCAAATGTTTGAAGGGTTTATGGATACAGCAATTAAACTTTTTGCTAGTGAGAAGCCAATGTATTATTCAAGAGGGAACCATGAAACAAGAGGGCCATTTGCCACCTCTTATCCTGAATATTTTCCTACCAGTACTTCTGAACTTTATTATACCTTTAATCAAGGAGATGCTTGTTTCATAGTGTTGGATTGTGGAGAGGATAAACCTGACTCTGATATTGAATACAGTGGCATCGTAGATATGGATGCGTACCGTACTCAACAGGCCCAATGGTTGGCAAAAGTTGTCGAACAACCTTCTTATAAGAATGCTAGATATAAAATTATAATTTGTCATATGCCTCCATTAGGAGGGTGGCATGGAATGATTGATATTAAAGAAAAATTTGTTCCAATATTAAACAAAGCAGGTGCTCAAATCATGTTAACCGGGCATCTTCATAAGCATATTATGCAAAAACCAGGTAATGGAATAGACTTTCCTATTCTAGTTAACTCTAATGTAAACTTAGTTAAAGCGGATATTACGGCTGAAAGGGCTGTCTTTGAAATTGTAGACCAAAATGGAAAACTCGTTGATAAAATAAGCATTAACCCATTACGGTAAAATAATGGTTTTAAGTGATTCAAAAATGATTTTTGAAACTAGAAATCCATAGTTGTCTTACAGATATCTATAAATATCATTATATTTATGACTATGCTGAATAACTTATTTATTTTGGAAACCAGGTTCACAATATTGAATCTCCGGTAAAAATAAATCAGCAAAGATTATTTAGAATGGAACTGACGAAACACCAAATTATTAGTAGACTTGTAAAAGAGTCTGTTTGTAACGAACTAGCCTAGTAAAGGATGGAAACATTGATTCAGAAAGGATTCAAGTAAAAATTTAATCTAATTTTTGAATAGTGGATCCGATGATGTTAACTTAAAAATGGATAGATATTTAATGCTTCTAGAAAGAAATAGTTAATAGGGTAGCATTAATTATTTTATTATTCACAGCTATAGGTAGAATAATTGGTAAAAGGATATTATTTTTGGAACAGTAAAATTCAATTGACTATAACAATATGGTAATTATTAACAATTATGAGGAGTATAAGACTCATGAAGGACAGGTCTTAGGTTTATCGAAATGGCATCAGATTGATCAACAACAAATTAATAAATTTGCAGATGCGACATTAGACCATCAATGGATCCATGTTGATAAGGAAAGGGCCGAAAACGATGGTCCATTTAAATCGACTATTGCGCATGGTTATCTTACCCTTTCGCTAATACCATATTTATGGAAACAAATTGCTGAAGTTAGAAATGTGAAAATGGAGATTAATTATGGAATCGAGAATTTTAAATTTGGGCAAGCAGTCTTGGTAGACAGTGAGGTGCAATTGCAGGCAAAAGTGAAAACTATTGCTAATCTTAGAGGGACCGTAAAAGCTGTTATTCAAGCAACCTTATTAATTAAAGATAGTGCAAAACCTGCGTATGTTGGCGATGTAATTTTCTTATACCATTTTAATTAAGAAACAAGCTCTCAAAGATCGAACACCTATTGGCTTTGAGAGCTAATTTTTCAAGACAATTCCACAGTGCCAAACTTAAAATTAGAATTGGTTTTAAGTTTTAATAATGAAATCAATAACCCGAAATTATTCTCAATCTTAACCCATGAAAATTCTCATTATAATGTTCCTATGGACATTTCTTTTCCAGAGCGAAAATAAACAGGAATGTAAAAGTGATGTTTCTATAGATGCCGCAGTACCCTTAGGGGACCCATTTGTACTGTTGCACGATGACGTATATTATGCTTATGGAACGCATGCACGAGATGGCATTGAAGTCTATACCTCACAGGATTTGAAGATTTGGACTAAGAGCGAAAAGCTAGCACTCAATAATTCAGACTCATGGGGAAATCGGTGGTTTTGGGCACCAGAAGTTTACTTTATTAAGGAGAAAAATAAATTTTTCATGTATTATACAGCAGATGAACACATCTGTGTTGCGACTGCTGATTCACCATTAGGTCCATTTGTGCAACAAGTGCAGGAACCTATGTTGCCTTTTGAAAAAGCGATTGATAACTCGTTGTTTATTGATTCAAATGGAGACCCGTATCTTTATTTTGATAGATTTAATGACGGTCTGAATATCTGGGTTTCAAAATTAAAAGATGATTTAATTACCGTTGATACTAATTCCATGAAGCCCTGTATACATGTCTCTCAGGAATGGGAGAAAGTATGGCCTAGAGTGAATGAGGGTGCTTTTGTTCTAAAACATCAGAATCGTTACTATATGACCTATTCTGCTAATAGTTATGAAAGCAAACATTATGGAATTGGGTTTGCGGTTTCTGATACTCCAAGCGGACCATGGGTAAAATACGATAAAAACCCAATTTACCAGATGTCTGGCAATTTGGTTGGTATTGGGCATAGTGCATTATTTAAGGATAAGGAAGGAAATCTTAAAATTGTTTTTCATGCCCATCATAGCCAAGAAAAGATTCATCCCAGAGCAATGTATATTGCTGATCTATATTTCACAAAAGAGGAGGTTCCAGTGATGAAAATCTCCACTGAAATTTTAAAACCGATACTGAAACAGTAATTATTTTATCTAATTTCAGATCGATAAATTAGCAATTCAATACTAAATCGATTTATCTTTTTAGTATAAAGTTGTTATATTGCTTTTGATTAGCAACCTTTAAACTATGTCACTCACACAAATTTTTAAATCTGGATCTTTTCTGTTATTGATTTTAGTAGCTTTCTTTACAAAAGCTATAGCGCAGTCTGAGGCTGTAATTGCGGGAGACTTCCCTGACCCCACAGTAATTTATGCGGACGGAAAATATTATGCTGTAGGGACTTCAAGTGAATGGGCTCCACATTTTCCAATATATTCATCTTCTGATCTGCAAAATTGGAAACAAAATGGTTTTGTTTTTTTTAAAACTCCAGATTGGGCTGAATCGTCCTTTTGGGCGCCTGAATATTTTTTCCATAAAGGATTATATTATCTTTATTATTCAGCAAAGAGAAAAGGAGATGGGGTTTCCTGTATAGGAGTGGCAACGTCCAGATTTCCAGATCGTGATTTTGTTGATCAAGGAATAGTTGTTGCTTATGGGTCCGAATCAATCGATGCATACGTTGTAAAAGACGATGAAGAGTTATATATGACATGGAAGGCGTATGGATTGGATAACAGGCCTATTGAATTATTAGGAAGTAAAATGTCTCCGGATGGAATGAAACTTGTGGGCGAGCCGTTTACTTTATTAAGAGATAATCAGAAAATTGGAATAGAAGGGCAGAGTTTTGTGAAAAAAGACGGATATTATTATATGTTTTATTCAGCTGGCGCTTGCTGCGGTCCAGAATGTAATTATCGCGTGTATGCCTCTCGATCAAAGTCGATTAAGGGGCCGTTTATAAATATAGGAGAGACGGTCTTATTAGGTGAGAATAAAAATTGGAAATGTATGGGACACGGTACCTTTGTAAAGGGAGCAACCGACAAGCTGCATTATTTATTTCATGGATACAACAAAAATGGCTTTACCTATACGGGTAGAGAGGGGCTTTTGGCTGAATTGATATGGTCAGACAAAGGAAATCCAGTTTTTGATTTTATACCAAATACTACCAACGAAGAAAACATATTTAAAATTGATTTTACAAAAACCAAAGATTTATTTTGGCAGTGGGACTTTAGAAATACAAATCCGATTTGGAAATTTACAAAAAAAGGGGTTGGGATAACAGGTGAAATAAGACAGGGTAATGAGGTAGGGGTTGTTATGGGATGGAGGCCTAAAAAGAAATCATATTCAATTGAAACTAATGTAATTTTGCAAGAAAATGATAATTCAGCGCTAGTTGGGATTTCTATTTATGGAGACAAGGAAAAAGCAGTGGGAATAGGAATACAGAAAAATTCTGTTAAAATATGGCATACTAAAGAGCAAAAATTTCATGTTTTGAAATCAATTGAACTACCTTCAGGAATTGCATCAATTGAATTAAAATTAGAAGTTCTCGCTGATCTACGCTGTAAGGCTTTTTATAGAACAGCAATAAATGATTGGAAAGAGCTGAGTTTACCAAATAGCGATTTCACTATAGAAAATCTAGCACCATGGGATAGAAGTCCAAGGCCATCTCTACACGTAAAAGGAAAAGAGGATCAATTTGGTTACTTTTCAGCTGTAGAACTTAAATATAATTAAAAGATCAGAAATGTCCATTTCAAATGAAACTGAATTAATAGGAATGCAAAAGGCTGGTAAGGCTGTCGCATGTGCTTTAAGGGAAATGATGAATTACGCCCAACCAGGAATGAATACCAGCGAGCTTGATGAATATGGTGCAAAGATTTTATCCGAATATGGAGCGCGATCTGCCCCCTATTTAACTTATGGGTTTCCAGGATGGACATGTATTAGTGTGGACAATGAGTTTTGCCATGGTGTGCCGTCTAAGAACAGAATATTAAAAAAGGGAGATCTTGTTAATATTGATGTTTCGGCTGAGCTTGAAGGGTTTTGGGCCGACAATGGAGCATCATTTGTTTTGGGGAACGAAGACAATCAACACCAACACTTGGTTAATACATCCAAGGAAATTTTAAAAAAGGCAATCAACAACATAAAAGGTGGGGTAAAAATAGCTGAAATTGGATTTTTGATGGAAATGGAGGCCAAAAAAAAGGGATACAAAGTTATTAAAAATTTAGCAGGTCATGGAATTGGCCGTAGTCTTCATGAACAACCTGACGAATTATTTAATTATAAAAATCGTTTTGATAATAGAAGATTTAAAAAAAATTCTGTAGTTGCAATTGAAACCTTTATTTCGACAAATTCTTCAATTGCAGTTGAATTGAATGATGGCTGGACTATGGTGGGTAATAAGGGTGGCTTTATGGCTCAACACGAACATACGATTGTTGTAACTGATGGATTGCCAATTATCTTAACTGAGATGAATCAAATATTTGATTAAAGGTCAAGTAATTCTAAATCGATTAATGCATTGACTTATGGCAATGTGCAAGTAAGTGGTTAGCTTGAGATTTTTGGATTATCGAAACCAAATTTGTACTAATAGCTTCTTTGAAGATGGCCCTAATTAAATAGTAGATTATTTTACTATTTTACTCATATATTTTCTAAGATTATGAAATTAAAACGATTAGAATACCTACCTTCGCGGCGATGAAAAAAATAGCAGACTACAGAAAGCTCTTAAATGTAGATAAAACAGCAGATTTGGGTACTTTAAAATCAGTATACCGAACAATAATGAAAGAATGTCATCCTGATAAATTTGTTAACGATCATGAAGGTCTTTTAGCTGCTGAAGAAAAAAGTAAAGGAATGATTGAAGCATATCATTTTCTTGTTAGCATATCTTCAGAAACTTTAGAAAAACAATATCCCATTTATAAAAATACAATAGAAACCTCTGTTATCTATGACTTTGAGTGGAAAGGTCAAATTCTAACGATTACATTTCTTGATGGCAGCCAATATGAATACTTTGGTGTAGCTCGAAACGAGTATGTTAAGTTAGTAAATGCCGATTCTCCAGCTCGCTTTGCGAAGAGACATATTTATCCTAAATATGCATATAGAAATGTGTTAAAAACAAAGGAAGCAGTTTAATTCTTATACTAAATAAGTAAAATCTGTACTCTTTGCGTTGTCAAAGCTTAAAGCTTATTGACTTTGTTCACACAGATGGAACTGTACTTTTCTCTAATTCTAATAACCATTTTTTACGCCAGATGCCACCGCCATAACCTGTGAGATTTCCATTAGAACCGATCACTCTGTGGCAAGGTATTAGAATTGCAATTTTATTCATTCCGTTTGCATTGGCAACGGCACGTACAGCTTCTGGATTTTTTATAGCAATTGCCTGTTGTTTATAAGATATAGTTTCACCATAACGAATCTCTTTTAAAACATTCCAAACTGAAATTTGGAAATCAGACCCAGGTGTGAACAAAGGGA
This sequence comes from Sphingobacterium sp. GQ94, assembly GCF_059758715.1. NCBI lineage: Bacteria > Pseudomonadati > Bacteroidota > Sphingobacteriia > Sphingobacteriales > Sphingobacteriaceae > Sphingobacterium > Sphingobacterium sp. GQ94. The sequence goes on along the minus strand of NZ_JCAXEC010000021.1, from coordinate 2,286 downwards.
CAGTAAAATTTTTTCGATGTCCATTAAAATACTCTTTTAACTGCTCTTCCAATAGGTTGAAATGAGGATTGTCACCTTGGATTATTGTAGCATTTAAGGTTTTTGAGAGGTACTTAAACTCTGTTTCAAGCATTTTTCGATCCGTAAACTCCAACAAGCAAATTCCTTCTTCGACACCACAGGCATACATTGTCCCAAGAGGAGTTTCAATGCGTTTTAAATCAATTATTTTTTTATTTTTACTCTTCTTTGGAGATATCCCAAAAATATGTTTAAAGGAATCTCCAAAACCGCTTAGGGATTCAAAACCTGAATCAAAAGCAACTTCTGTTACCGAAGCACCATTTTTTATTTTTTTAAATGCAGAATTTATTCGAAACATTCGTTGATAAGCTTGAAAAGTAATTCCGTGATTTTTCATAAACCAACGCCTTAACTGATTCGGCTCAATTCCTCGCTGACTTAAGTCATCATCTTTGAATTTTAAACTTGGATTATTAGAAAGTTCGTTAAGAATTTGTTTGATGAACTCTGGTGTTTTGTGTAGCATTTCAAGAGGACGACATATTTTACATGCTCGATATCCTTTTAAAATGCACTCTTTGGTTGATTTAAAAAACTCAATATTTTCTGGTTTTGGTTTTCTAGCTGTACAGGAAGGGCGGCAAAATATTCCCGTGGTTTTTACTGCAGTGAAAAAAATACCTTCATAATGAATATCTTTATCAATTATTGCTTTATACATTTGCTCAAAACTTAGTTCCATGACTTAAATTCTTTTAAATTGAATAACAAATGTAGAGTTGTTCAAAGCTATACACAACCGAAAATTTAACAGGTATTTTTTTTAGTATCTCTATCTCCAAGTTTCCTGAGAATCTCCTGAGCGTGGATTTGAGATCTTTTTGAAAATACTTTTATAATCTAAATATTATAAAATAAGTATATAAAAACACAAGACAGATATTTAAAATGGAAGAGGCTTAATAGTTCTTGTCAAAATAATTTAGGTTTAGCAGCAATTAGCTTGTCAAGTTCCAAATATTTTTCTTTTATCAGGCTTAAAGCGAAAGCTGCGGCAGAAGCAGTAAATACAGAATAATCAAAAGCTCCTTTGAGTCCTGTTGAAAAACTCATTGACAGAGCAAATATTAACAAAAGCAATCCACTTAATTTCGCAAATAGTTCAGTTTTAAATCCGATTATCAGGAAAATCGCGAAAGCGAGTTCAGCAGCGGTTGCTATAATGCCCATTGTTGGGATTAATACCTTCGGGATCCAAGGATTTATTAACTGGGTATAATCCAAAAAATTATTCCAATTTCCCCAAACAGAAATTTCTTTCTCTAACATTCCAAACCTATCCGCAACCGCTGATAAAAATCCTATTGAAATTGCAAATCTCAAAAACAGTTTTATAGTCTTTTTTTCCATAACTAATTGTTTTACCTAGATTAATATGCTAGTGATTTTTTGAACTGTAAGTTACGTATTCTTCCCCGAAACCTGATATCCCTTGTAGTCTTTCCAAAGTGATTTGTTTTTTTACAATCTGTAAGTACCTTTGTATATTCACTCTAAAATACTGATGGAGTCAAAGATGATTTGAAATATCTTCTTCTAGTTTTGTAAATATTAATTCCTAGTGTTAAAAGATACTGTCATGGTGTGTCTGACAAGGTTCTCACTAGTAATATTATCTTTTCTATCAACTCTCCTTTTTAAATTTATTACATAAGTAGGGATAATGGTATTGTTTTTCATAGATTTCCTTAAATGATTTATTGGATTAACTTACTTACAACTAATGCACCGCGTTAGGATCAAAATTTTGTAAAACGAACTTTAATCCTGAAGATTCGTTTTTATTGCTCTTATTTAATTTGGGCAAATTTAAAGTTGAAAATTCATAAAGCTTTGATCTGATCCTCAATCGATTTGTCATTGGAATTCTAATAATTCCTTCAGATTTATTCGCTGAAGTTAGTAGGACATATTCAACAAATGCAAGGACAAAAAGGTAGCATTTACCAAACTTGGCCTGTGGCACAATAAGGTTGAGAACGCCGGCATACCATCATTTAAGAGCGTCGCAAGATCCATTGCAGCACATCATCAATACATCCTACACTACTTCGACAACAGAAGCACCAATGCCTCGGCGGAGTCTTTCAATGCAAAGCTCAAAGCTTTCAGGAGTGTCTTTCGTGGCGTAAGGGATACGACATTCTTCCTGTACAGAGTGATGAAATTGTATGCTTAAAAAAGATATTCCCCCCAAACTTT
>NZ_JCAXEC010000020.1:0-57166 GCF_059758715.1 Sphingobacterium sp. GQ94 | reverse complement strand
CTGTTCATGAACTGAAACGAGTTATTTGCGTGACTAGTCGCACACAGTTTAACTAAAATTGACGCTACTTCCAAACTCAGGATCCTTATGAACTGTTATTGATCGAGGAATTCTTTCTTTGAGTTCTTCCACATGAGAAATGACACCAACTATTCTGTTTTCCTGATAAAGATGCTGTAGGGTATCGAAAACTGTATTGATACTTTCATTATCTTGAGTGCCAAAACCTTCATCTATGAAAAAGAAATTTTTCTCTGATTTATTTAGAACTTGGATGTTTTCGGCTAAAGCTAGTGCCAAACATAAAGATGCTTGAAACCCTTGACCACCAGATAATGTCTTTACTGACCTGCGATATCCGTTGTTTAAATAATCAATTACTTCAAATTCATTATTTTCATTGATTGTTAAACTGAGCTGATTACGGGTTAAGCGATGAAATCGTTCATTAGCCATCGAACACATCTGACTCAAATGAATGCCTGAAACATAGTTTACAAAACCGTTTCCTTTGAATAAATTTTCTAAAATTTTTAGATTAGACCCTCTATTCGATATTTGCTCAAATTCCTCTAATAGTTTCTCTTTTTTTCCAAACTCTAAGGTTAGGTGCAAAAGCTCTTTTTCTAAGCCTCCAGTCAGGGCCAATTGCAATTCCAGTTCTTCGTTTTTTAAGGCAAACAATTCTGAAGTTGTTTGGATCTCTTCGTCTGAGAAATTCTTGTTTTTCAAGAATTCATTCAAGGAGGAAATTTGGTTCTCCAGGACTTCCACACGGACATAAAATTTGTGGATTTCTTGCCTGATTTGCTCTACTGGGATCGGTCTTTGAATGATTTGTTGAACTTCTGTAACGTCGTTGAATTTAAATTCTTTTAAGAGCTTTGCTATTTTTTCTTGCCTAATGTTTAATTGTTGATTATATAGGCTAAGTTGGTCTTTTGCGGCGTTACTTTGTCCAGCTATTTCTGCTAACTTATTTTTTAAGGCGTTTATTTTTTGAGTTAATGAAATAAATGTGTTTTCTATATAGGTAACTCTATTTTCTAAATCTAATTTGGTTTTTTGAATATGTTGAACATCGCTTTGCTCAAAATCCAAGAGGTTTAGGTGCTGTAGCGCATTCTTATTTTGTAAACTTACACCTTGAGAAATATCGATATTTGATTGTATTTCGTCAAGCTCCTTTTGGTATTTATCAATATTCTCTTTGTTTTTCTGTAGGTTTAAACGATGCTCCTTCAATTTGGTTTCCAGCTCAATAGTTTCTTGTTCAGTAGTTTTTAATTTTTGTTTTTGAGCTTCAAAGGCATCTGAATCGTCAGGCGAAAAACCATCCCATTTAAATTCCTCACTATGTTTCCTAATCGTGTTAGATAACTTTTTGAGATCATGATTTAAGTTTTCAAGGTTGGATCTTTTTTCTTGTAATAAAAGGCTGGTTTTAGCTAGTTTTTCTTTGAGTTGTTGAAAATTCTTTCTTGTCCGTTCCAATTCCTTTTTAAGATCTTCATTTTTTTGTAAATCATGATGAATTTGTCTTTCGATCATCGGATTTGGATGCTCTAACGCCCCGCAAAGAGGACAAGGATGACCATCAATAAGTTCAGTTGCAAAATGACTCAATTTGGCCTGAACCTTTAATTGAGTTTCATCTTCTCGTTGTTTTAGCTCGTCTCTTTCAATCAACATGAATTCGTTGTTGAGCATTTCTTCCCAATTATTTTCCGTGTATAAATGTTCGGTAAACTGATCTAGTTGAAGGCTAATCTCTTGATTAAAGGTATCAATCTGCTTAAAAATTTGCTGATAGGAGGTTTGGAAAGATTCTTTTTTTTGATACCATTGCTCCATTTCTATGAGTTGTGAGGTGTCAATTTTTTCTGATTTTATATCATCAAGTTGTTTCTCTGTCTTTTCTAATTGATTTACAATTTTTAGTTCAGCTTCTTTGGTCCTTTCCAAAAAAGGTTTTCCTTTTAGAAGCCTTTGCGTCAATAAATTGACTTGGACTTCACTTTCTTTGATCTTAAGGATATATTTAAAATCTTCTGCCTGTGCTCTAAGTGTATTTAAAGAATTATAATCAGCAAAAATTGATTCAATCTCTTTCTCAAGGATATCTATTTCTTTTGATTGGTTGTTTTTAGCTATTTGATAATTTTCGATTTTATGAATTAAGTTTTCTTTTTCACTATTTAGTGATTGGATTTGGCTTAGAGGTTCCTTAAAAGCATTTAAGGTACGTTCATATTGCAGTAGATGATTTTCTTGGATTTTTATTTTTTCCTTTTTACTGCTTAGATCTTGATATTCATTTTGCTTTTGTTGGACTTCAATTTGCTTTTCTTTGAATTCTTGTAATATTTGTACCTTGTTTGAGAGTTCGGATTGTGCTATTCTTGTTTGCTGAAGATTTAATTTTGCTTGCTGAACTTCTTCTTTTTTTAGTTGTAAAGCATCATTTGAGATACTTTCGAAACCGGAAAGGGCTCCCTTTAAATTTTCTAATTTTTTGTTATTAGAAGATTGAAGATGAGAAACTTTTGGTCCTAGATCGAATCTGTTCAATAAAAAGATCTCCTTCATCATTTCCGATCTATCCTTACCTTTGAGTTCCAAAAATTCTTTAAATTGGCCTTGGGGTATAATGATAGTTCTTCGGAAGTTAGGATAGGACAGATTTGTGATTTTAGCCCCATCTGCGGATTCCATTGGCACCCAATTTTCTTGAATCCACTCATAGGCTGTCCGCTCAATTCCTGTTGTATCTTCAAAATTCTTTCTGCGTTTCCATTGAGCTACAAAACGGAACTTCCTTTGCTCAAAATTTAAGAACTCAAAAATGATGATTGTCTGATTCGATTTCAGATTCATCATATTGTATGCTCTTTTGTCTGTTTTGTTTAATCTTTCAGTGTCCCCATAAAGCACAAAGCTTATTGCTTCTAAAATTGAAGATTTACCCGATCCCACTGATCCGAAAATTCCAAACAATCCGGCTTCAGTGAGTTGTGTGAAATCTATAATTTGTTTTTCTTGATAAGAATATAATCCTTCAATGCTCAAATATAATGGTAACATAATTAATCTTCTTTTTCTATTGAATTTGTTGCGATTTCATCGAAAAGCATAAGCAATTCTGTGTTCGGTTCTTGCCCATACTTAGATTTGAAATAATCTTTAAACAGATTTTTCATATCTTGATCAAGATTAACCTGGTTTGCAATCGAACCGTGATTGTTTTGGTTATTGACGATTGGAATGATGTGAATAATACCTGGATGAGCTTGATGCAAGCTTTTTATTTCATTTGATGTTAAAAAGGTATTCGATTCAATGGTTAATTCAACTAAAGAATTCTTATTCTCTTGTAACCAAAGGATTGCTTGATCAATCGAATTGAATCGTATACGTTGTAGGGGCTTGCCTTTTTTTAAAGGAACAGTCTTATATTCGGCAATTTCGTTAGGCGCCAAATCAACAATAACTACGTGTTTTTCTTGTCCACTCTCAGAAAAGGAATAACATAGAGGGCTACCTGAATAAATAGCGGGGTTCGTATCGTTTCCTATATTGTGAAAACGATGTAGATGTCCTAGGGCTGTGTATTGAATTTTATATGGAATACTATCAGAATACACTAAGTCGGCAAAACCCAAGCGAATTGGTTTTTCACCTTCAGGTTCTTGTAATAATTCACCACCTGGTTTCAGCATATAGAGATGGGTTGTTAAAATATTTACTCCAAGTGAATCACAATACCGGTCTGCTAATGCATTCCAAGATTGAGCTAGAACCTGTTGTAGTTGGACTGCTTTGTCATCATATCCTAAGAATTGCTTTAACCGAATTTCGTTTGCAAAAGGTGTGCTTATTATCCTAATTGGATAATTATAATGAGGAAGTTTAATTTCAATAAATCCTTTATCGGTCCGCTTTATTTCAAAACAGTTTTCAACGTTTATTGGCTTGGTTTCCATGTTTGGGTAACCAAAAAAGAATATACCGCACTCCCTCGCAAGTGGGTCCGGTGAATCAATTCTGTCAGGAGAATCGTGATTCCCTGCAATTGCAATGACTGGAATTTTTCCGTTTTTTGTTAATTGCTTTAATGTTCTATACAAGAGTTCAGTTGCCTCAACCGATGGGTTAAAAGTATCAAAAAGATCACCTGATACAATTACAAGGTCTACTTCCTGTTGATCTGCAATTGCACAAATTTCAGCCATCACTTCTTTTTGTTCCTCTAATCTGGAATAAAAATCCAGCTTTTTACCAAGATGCCAATCTGCAGTGTGTAATATGCGCATTTACGAAATATTTGATATAATGATGCTAAAAATACAGATTTTTATGCACCAAACAGGTTAAGAAATGTGAAAGATTATACAGGAAGGTTGTTACTTTTTACTGTTTTTTCTCTGAGTGTCCTAAATCCATTTCGGGATTTACAATGTTGCGAACCAATTGTTTAAGTTCTTTAATTTCAGGAAAACGTTGCATTCGTTTTCTGTCAAAAATAACTTCATCATTAATGTATATTGTGTAACGACCACTTACCTCACTGGGTTGTAAAGATACGACATACAAATCATCAACAAATGTAGTCAGTAACTCTTGGGCCATGTAACTAGCGCGCAGGAGCCAACCACATTTTGGACAGTATTCTATACGCAGAGAAGGTTTCATTCTTATAAATTACTAATTTTTAACAATCGTATATGGTTCAGTTGTTCCGTTATGACAAGTATTACATGTTATGTTCTTAACCAAGCCCTCGTGTTCGAAACTAAAATGTTTTTTATTCACTTTGTTGGTCATTCTAATCATATAACGTGCTACCTCTTTCATTGGTTTTTCGTCTGAGGCGAAGTCTAAACCTTTTTCCCCGTTTGGTTTAGCAGCGTGACAGTGATTGCATTTTACACCCAGCGCGGCATTAAAAGATTTCATCGTTTTTTCTAAATCTTCATTTGAAATGTTTTTTGGCAGAACTTTTAGATTCTTGGGTTTTTCTTCTTGATCTCCGAAGTTAAAGGCGCTTAATCCAATGACGATAGTACATAGACTTAATAAGGATGCAATCTTTCTTTTCATATTGATAGTCTCATTTTTGATAAGTAAAGCAATTTAATAAAAATTACACGAATTGTTATAGAAATGTCATGAAAACATTTAAATAATTGATATACAATGTTTTAATCGATTTTGTTTGGTGTGCTTTCGTGATATCCGTATTTTGTTAACTTTGACTTTCTTTCTAGAGGTTAATGCTTGATATATTAGTTGAATGATAATGCGAAGATTACTTTTATTTTTTGTCCTTGTATTTGGGATTAATTTGGTCGGGGTTGCTCAATTAAAAGCAATTTATGTAAAAAGTGGTTATTCTTACTGGATTAGAGTTCCGGAAAATATAAAGAAAAATGAAAGAAAACCAGTTCTAATATTTCTGCATGGTCGGAGCTTGTCGGGAAATGATTTAACTAGGGTAAAACGGTACGGGGTTTTGCGGGCCATAGAAAAAGGAAAAAAGATAGATGCAATTGTCGTTGCTCCACAAACTTCAAATGGATGGGATCCTGATAAATTGATTAAAGTTTTAGATGACGTTCTGAAGGAGTATCCAGCAAATGAACAACGCGTTTATGTGTGTGGAATGAGTATGGGTGGGTATGGTACCATGGATCTCGCTGGGAAGTACCCAGAAAGGTTTGCAGCCGCAGTAGCAATTTGCGGAGGGGGAAGTGCTGCTTACGCATGTAACTTAACTCAAGTTCCGCTTTGGATTCAACATGGAAGTGCAGATCGAGCTGTATCTGCGTCGGAATCTAAGAAAATATACAAAGCCATTAAAGAATGCGATGAAAATGCGGATGCTACATTAACCATTATTCCCGGTGGAACACATGGAAGTGTTGAAAGACTATTTCATAATGATAGAATTTATGATTTCATGTTTAAATATGAAAAAGGTAATTAGATATTTTTAAAGGTTTAAGTCCAATTGTTTTGATCATATTTATCCTTATTAGGCTATGAGTTTAAGGACCTGTTCAAAGCTATTGATGCTACAATTGACTAATCCTATAAAATATCTTTTGTAATTTTTGGTATTATTTTCGTAATTTAATTAAAAATAAACCATTGTAATTATGATACGAATAGCAATTTTGACCCTATTTCTATTGGTCTCTGAAAAAGGTATATCCCAAAAACTTGATTTAAATGCTATAAGGAGTGACTTTAACAAAGGTGTTAAAGACGAATTTTTATGTGAGAAATATCTAAAAGTATTAGATGAACATGCAGATAATCCAGTAGAGAGAGGGTATGCTGCTGCGTTTCATATGTTCATGGCTAAACACACCAATAATCCTTTCAAAAAAATGAGTTATTTTAAGACAGGAAGGAATAAACTAGAAGATGAGCTGAATTCGAATCCGAATAATGTAGAACTTAGGTTTATTCGCCTAAGTATACAATATCATATCCCTAAATATTTGAATTATCATGATGATATTAAGGATGATAAGGTTTATCTATTAAATAATTTGTACAAGTTGAATGATCCATTTGTAAAAGGAAAGATTTTTAAATATTTAAAAGGTGCTAATATGTATACTTCCGAAGAATTAACGTTATTAGGTAGGTAAATATTTATATTAGCAAAATGAGAATTAAATTAATAGCATTAACGGTATTTGTATTATTCGTTCACGTATTGAATGCTCAAAACAAGTACTCCATTGATCAAGTAAAGGTTTTGGATGTAACAGATAGACTTTGGGTAACCATTATCCCAAGTGATCAAAACAAGTTGGAGATTGACGGAGAGTTGGCTGACAAAGTAGAAACGGTATTTTCGGGCAATGAACTCAGACTTAAGATGAAAGCGGGATATTATTTAAAAGGTAACCAGGCTTCTGTTATTTTGTACAGTAACAAAATTTCAAAAATAATTGCAAGAAAAGGATCTGAGGTTAATGTGGAAAAAGATAGTTTAAAAGCTCCTGAAATGAACTTTAATGCGAATCAGGGAGCGAAAATTCGAGCATTGATTTCAGCATCAACAATCCATGTTATTGCTAGTACCGGAGCAAGTGTGGATCTCTTGGGTAAGGCAGATCATATTGAAATCAACACAACGGCGGGAGCATCCTTTTTTGGTAAGGATTTGAAATCTGTATCAACGATTGTTAGGGTAAATGCTGGGGGAAAGGTTCAAGTGAATGCATCCCATTCAGCAGATGTGGAAACAAGGTTAGGTGGTACCATTGAAGTCTATGGAAATCCTAATCAGCAAAAAGAACATAAAATTGCCGGCGGAAACATTACCTTTTTCAAAGACTCCCAATAGAAACAATGAAGATCAAGGCTCCTTATCTAGATTTTTAATAGTTGCCATAAAGCTCTGAATTGTTTTTAATATGTTTAATAAAGATGGATGATTAATAAATTAAAAAAAGCTTATAAGAAGTTTAAATTTCCTGATTCAAAATCAATATTGAAGTTGTAACTTTGCGGCATGTCAGAAAAAATTATCATTCTCGATTTTGGATCACAGTATACACAGCTAATTGCTCGTCGTGTTAGGGAGTTAAATGTTTATTGTGAAATTCATCCATTTAATAATTTACCAGAATTTGACGAGACCGTAAAAGGAGTAATCCTGTCAGGAAGTCCTTATTCTGTACGTCAGCAAGATGCTCCACAAATTGATTTTCAAAATATTCAACAAAATTTTCCTTTACTAGGGGTTTGTTATGGTGCACAATATATTGCACAAAAATCCGGCGGTGAAGTATTGCCTTCAGAAATTCGTGAGTACGGGCGTGCAAATTTACAATTTGTAGATCAAGAGAATAAGCTTTTAATAGGCGTACCTTCTCAATCTCAAGTGTGGATGTCACATGGTGATACAATTAAACAAGTTCCAGAGAATTTTAATGTTATTTCTAGCACAGATAAGGTTCGAGTTGCTGCATATCAAATTCAGGGTACTCAAACATACGGAATTCAATTCCATCCGGAGGTTACCCACAGTACAGACGGGCAGGTTTTATTGAAAAATTTTGTTATAGGTATTTGCGGGTGTAAACAAGATTGGACACCAGATACATTTGTAGATTCGACTATAAAAGAATTGAAAGAGAGTTTAGAATCTGATCATGTTATTATGGCCTTATCTGGAGGAGTTGACTCAACTGTAGCTGCTGTTTTATTGCATCATGCTATTGGAACTAAATTACACTGTTTTTTTGTTGACCACGGCTTACTTCGTAAAGATGAGTATGAACAAGTGTTGGAATCATATAAAAATATGGGACTGAACATTAAAGGAGTGAATGCAAAAGATCTTTTCTACTCGAGATTAGCTGGAGTCTCAGATCCAGAACAAAAGAGAAAAATTATAGGCGCCTCATTTATAGATGTTTTTGATCAAGCAGCTAAAGATATACAGAAAGAGCTTCCTGCTGGAGCTGAAGCTAAGTGGCTAGGTCAAGGAACCATTTATCCAGATATTATCGAATCTATTTCAGTGAAAGGTCCCTCAGCAACTATTAAGTCTCATCACAATGTTGGTGGCCTACCGGACTACATGAAGTTGAAAGTTATTGAGCCTTTAAAGACTTTGTTTAAAGACGAAGTCCGTCGGGTTGGCAAGACCTTAGAAGTTGATCCTGCAATTTTAGGAAGACATCCATTTCCAGGACCGGGTCTAGCTATTCGAATTTTAGGAGACATCACGGAAGAAAAGGTACGGATTTTGCAAGAGGCTGATGAGATCTACATCCGTAATTTGAAAGATTCAGGATGGTATGATAAGGTATGGCAAGCTGGAACAATCTTTTTGCCTATTCAATCGGTTGGTGTTATGGGGGATGAACGCACCTACGAACATGTAGTCGCTTTAAGAGCTGTAGGCTCTTTGGATGGGATGACAGCAGATTGGATACATTTACCGTATGATTTATTAGCAAAAATTTCAAACGAAATTATTAATCATGTCAAAGGAATCAATAGAGTCGTGTATGATATCAGTTCAAAACCACCTGCAACCATTGAGTGGGAATAGGCTAAAGAGAAGTTATAGGAACTCCATCACGGCGATATGCCTTGTTGCCCTTTTCGCTGTGAGTTCATGTTCACCAAAATCCTCTGGTGTACTCCGTAATCCAAATGTTATAGGGGGAAATGTGGGTAAACCGAATGATGGTAAACCGGATGCTGAAGAAAAAGTAGAGGACAAAAAAGGAGATAGAGTTAATAAAATGACTAACATCGCTCTTTTACTACCCTTTCAACTGGATAAGATCGCCAATTCTAACGTGATAGAACAGGATGTTAAGCGCTCAGCAATGGCATTGGATTTCTATCAAGGATTTCAGCTTGGTGTCCAAGCAGCTTCAAATAAGGACGGGAAATACAAAATTCAAGTATTAGATACAGAAGATAACGAGCTGAAAAATGTGAAATTGGCAGCTACCAAACAAGTGGAGAACGCCAGTATTATTATAGGACCGGTATATCCAAAAGAGATTCGTTCCTTTGCAAAAGGCAATATTAATAAGAAAATACTTCAAGTAAATCCTTTGGCTGCAACCATGCCAACCGAATTTAATATCAGCAATTTAGTTTCGCTAACTCCTCCAATCCGTATGCATATGCGTACAATTGCAGATGCTTTAGTTAGCAAATATCGACAAGGTGATATTGTGATTGTTTATGAGAGTAATGATAATGATCATAGACAATTTATTTCTGGGTTTGATGGAGAAATTCGAGAAAAAATTCAGGGAGTAAAATTGCTTCATGTTTCCTCAATTGATCAATTAAATCAATCAATCCCAGAAACGGGGACTGCATTTGTTGTTTCCGGAACCACGAATGCTACTCAATTGAGATCTTTAGTAACTTCTTTGAACAACCAAATGAATCAAGGGGCGGTAATTAAATTATTTGGACACCCATTCTGGGAACGTTTTGATTTCAGACCTTATGATAATTTTTACCGCATGGATCCAACCATTACCACTGAGAGCCATTTAAAAGTGTGGAATGCAGAAGTTCAGAGTTTTCAGAGAGCATATAAAATGGAATTTCAGGTAGAGCCGTCCGATTACTCCTATAAGGGTTATGATGCTGGTCGATACTTTACTACCCTGTTAAACAAATATGGTGAAGACTATGCTGAAAAAGTCGTCGGAGAACCTTATAACGGAATCTATTCTGATTATCAATTTGTTTATAATAGTCAATGGGGTTTTATGAACCAGGCAGTGATCGTTAAAACGTATAGAAACGGATCATTTCAATAAAATGGATTTTGGATAAACTTACTATTCGCACCCAACAACACATACGTAACTTTGAGAAAACTCTGGCTGAATATCAGTTTGACGAACCTTTTTCCAAATTTTTAACACAGTTTTATCGGAATAATAAGCAGATGGGATCGTCCGATAGGAGGATGAATTCTAGATATTGTTATAATTATTTTCGAATTGGGAAAGCATTTGAAGATTTATCTGTTATTCAACGGCTACAGATCGCTGAGTTTCTGTGCGAAACGCAGAGTGCATTAATCAACGTACTATTACCAGAATGGAGTGCTAAATTGCAAGACAGTTATGAGCAGAAGGTATCTTTTATAGAATCAACGTATGGTTCATTTATAGATCGGGTATTTCCAGCTCCTATGGAGCTCTCAAGCGGGATAGATGCCCATAGTTTTGTTACTTCACATTTCATTCAACCAGACTTATTCATTAGGGCTAAAAGGTCCAAATCAGAGCATGTAAGAAAAGAATTGACTAGACAGGAAATTTCTTTTGTTCAATTATCCGACCAGACATTCGTTCTTCCTAATGGAACTAATTTGCAAAGCATAAACCACCTACAGGGTACTTATGAGGTTCAGGATTGGGCATCGCAACAAACAATGCGCAATATACCTCTCCTATCAGGAGATTCTTGGTGGGATTGCTGCGCGGCCTCAGGCGGCAAAGCACTTATGATGCTAGATACAGAACCAAATATTAAATTATTAGTATCTGATATTAGAATGAGCATATTAAGAAATTTGGATGAACGTTTTGAGAAAGCAGAAATTAAAACTCCGTACAGTAAAAAGGTTCTTGATTTGTCTAATCCAGTAGATAAAAATGTGTTGGATGAAAAATTTGATGGTATTCTAATGGATGCTCCTTGTTCAGGATCTGGGACTTGGGGTAGGACACCTGAAATGCTGTCTAAATTCAATCAGGCTGAAGTTTCTAAATACTCAGAACTACAAAAAAAGATTGCAAGTCATGTTGTCCCTTTTCTCAAAAAAGGCAAACCACTTATTTATATAACTTGCTCCGTATTTTCAAAAGAAAACGAAGAAGTTGTTCAATTCATTACTGATGAATTGAATTTACAATTAGTAGCCAATGAAACTATTGTAGGATTCGATAAAAAGGCCGACTCTATGTTTATAGCGCATTTTGTAAAGCCGTATTAATCGCAATTTAATGGAATAACCAACACTGGACAGCTGGCTTTGCGAATTAAGGCCTCAGATACGCTTCCAGAAAGGAAGTGATCAAATCCAGTACGACCATTAGTGCCAATAATAATTAAATCTGCAGTCCATTCTTTAGAAACTTGCAGAATCTCGTCTCTTACATCTCCAACTCTGCTAAAAGTAAATGTCTCCTTTGCGTTGGTGAATTCATTGGCCAAGCGTTCTAAAAAGACCTGAGACGCTCTATGTTGAATTTCAGAAACTTCTGGGACTATAATAGGTTGCTGACCTAATAACGGGTCCACGCCATAGGATGATGGAGATGTTGGGGGTACTACAGTTACTAAAGCTAATGATGGGTTTAAATCTTCAACTATTTCTTTAGCATAATTTATAGCGTTTTCAGAGCAAGGTGTATCATCAACTGCGAGTAAAATCCGGGTGAATTTTTTAGTGGTCATGGCTATGGGATTTATAATTGTCTACTTAAATATAAGAAAAACGTTTAAATTAGCTTAATTGTTTTTTGAAAATAAGCATATTATGGATTTAGCAGTTTGTGTTCTGAGTTCAATATCTATTTTAGCAGAGCCAGAAGTCTCAAGCAAACGTGTATATGAATTACTCTTCGGTGAAGGGGTTCAGCTCCTTGAAAAGGAAAATGAATGGGTATTTGTACGCGTATTACAAACTCAGATTCACGGTTGGATCATGCAGGGTCAAATTGATTTAGTTCAGCAACTGAATGACTCAGGCGAGATTGTTGGTTTGAGTGGCGGATTTGCTATGAGTAAAAAATACAGGAGAATCAAACTTTTTAATGGATCGATAATTCATGATCATCATGCTCTAATTACAAGAAATGATGTTATTAGCTTTTCGAATTCCGGAATTATACCCTTTAATCTTACTCAATTGGGAGATGACTCTGATGAAATAGACGAGTTTCTGGATGAATTTCTAATGAATTATTTGAATACACCATTTGCCTATCAGGGAAGGAGCGTCCATGGTATTGACGCGATTGGCTTATGCCGAATGTTTTACCGGCATTTTGGAGTTGAACTACCGGCTGATCTAGATTCCATACTTCAATTGGGAAATTCAGTTGACTTTAGTTCTGAAATAAAGCTTGGTGATCTTGCTTTTTTTGACGATCTGGATTCACAAATTATACATATTGGAATCGTACTTGGTGAAGATGAAATTCTGCATGTCCTTGAAAAGGTTCGCATAGATTCTCTGGACGATCAAGGGATATTCAATTTTGACCTTCAAAAATATTCACACAAACTGAGAATAGTGAGACGTTTGGTTTAAGATCTATCAGTAGGTGAAAAAAAAGAGCCTCAAAAATTGTTAAATTTTTGAGGCTCAAAAGAATTAAAATGAATCTAAATTATACATTGAAACGAAAGTGCATAACATCGCCATCTTCAACTATATATGTTTTTCCTTCGACACTAAGTTTTCCAGCTTCCTTAACAGCAGCCTCGGATCCATAAGTGATGAAATCTTGATATTTGATAACTTCTGCACGAATAAATCCTTTTTCAAAATCAGTATGAATTACTCCAGCAGCTTGAGGTGCTGTGAATCCTTTTTCGATCGTCCATGCTCTTACTTCTTGTACCCCCGCAGTAAAATACGTGGCTAGGTTTAACAAAGAATAGGCTGCTCTGATTAATTTATAAACCCCAGACTCTTCTAAGCCTAAATCATCTAAAAATATTTTGCGTTCCTCATAATCTTCTAATTGAGCAATCTCCGATTCAATTTGAGCAGAGATAATCAAGACTTGAGCATTTTCTTCCTTCACAGCATCTATTACGCGATCAACATATGCATTACCGACATTTACAGAGGCCTCATCAACATTACATACATACAGGACAGGTTTTATTGTCAATAGTGATAGATCCTCAATAAATGCAAAATCTTCTTCTGTGATAGGAGAAGTTCTTGCCGATTTACCAGATTCTAAATGACCTTTAACCACCGATAGAATTTCAAAGGTTTTCTTAGCATCCTTATCTCCACCTGTTTTAGCCATTTTCTCTACCCTTTGGATACGTTTAATAACGGTATCTAGATCTTTTAATTGCAATTCAGTATCAATGATCTCTTTATCACGAATTGGATCAACTGATCCATCTACATGAATAACATTGCCGTCATCAAAACATCTTAGAACATGGATAATAGCATTGGTTGTTCGTATATTCCCTAAGAATTGATTTCCTAAACCTTCACCTTTTGAGGCACCTTTAACTAAACCGGCTATATCTACGATTTCGATGTTATTTGGAAGAATACGTTGAGGTTTAACTAATTCTGCAAGCTTATTCAGACGTTCGTCAGGAACGGTTATTACACCAATATTCGGTTCAATCGTACAGAAAGGGAAGTTTGCTGCTTGTGCCTTTGCGTTTGATAAACAGTTGAATAAAGTTGACTTGCCTACGTTCGGTAGACCTACTATACCACATTGTAATGCCATAAGTGCTTTTTCTTAAAATTGCGACAAAGATAATAAAATACGCTCAGATTAAGGATATCCATTTTGTCTATAATTTTAGGCTTCTCTTTGATTTAAATTACCATGGAAATTATATTTTTTTTGGGAAATTAAGTCGTTGGTTTTTAAAATTGTACGCTTTAATTTACATTTTTTAACTCTTGACCTTTAATCCTTCGTGTATGATTGGAGGTCATACCTACAAATTAACACATATATTATTTTAAAATATTAGAAGGAGGTTATATGAAACAGTTATTCTACATTGTATTATTATTTGGCGGTATAGCTATTGCTAAGCCAGCTGAAGCGCAGATAAATGTAAGCTTTAATATTGGATTGCAACCTCAATGGGGACCGGTTGGTTATCAACAAGCAAGATATTATTATATGCCTGAGATTGATGTCTATTACGATATCTCAAATCGTTCTTATACTTATTATGACGGAAGGTCTTGGGCATCTCATAGATCTTTACCGAGAAGGTATCGGAATTATGATCTCTACCGCACTTACAAAGTAGTTATTAATGATTCCAGACCATGGAGAAATCATCGTCACTACCGTGATCGTTATAATGGTTATTCAAGAAATTATTCACAGGTTTCAATTCGTGATGGTAGATCACACAGATATGATAAAGATGATTACAAATACCACAAAAAAGTATATAAGAATCGTGAAAAATTTCATAAGAAAATGGAAAAGAGACATAGAAAACATTACAGAGACAATGATGATGACAGAAATTATCGTCGTCATAGATAGAACTAAGGCGTTTAACAAAGCTTAGTAAGTTTAGTCTTATCCCCCGAAGTCTCCTATACAACTATGAAGTATTGGAGACTTTTTTTTAAATCGCAACAGACCAATAAGAATGGAATTTTCTATATCAAGATGTAGAAAAACAATGGGTTAAACAAAATGTTAAAAAATGTAAAAAAAGAAGCTCAGTTGACCATCATTTAACTTTTTGATTTGCTTTAATATGCTTAATTTTGGTGAATCTCAATTGATTCAATTTTCATGTTTAGAAACATTTATCTGTTCGGTGTTGCCATCCTTTGTTTATTCAGCTTTATATATGCATGTAACCCAATTGTAGGTTCGACATCCAATCGAATTGATCAGGATTCAACATTGATAACGATGGAGGAAAACCCAATGCCAATTCAGAAAGATACAATTTTATTGATGGACCTACTGGATTCACTTAATCGCAACAAATTTGTATTCCCAGCTCTTGATTCATTGAATACCATATCTCCTAAGCAAGCAAAATCTTTGTTAAAGGATTCTATATATAGAGAACTAAACAAAAAAGACAAGCACATTTACCTGACTTTCGATGATGGTCCGTTAATAGGAAGTTCAGCTATCGATTCAATCATTACGAGTAAGGACACCAAAATTAGTACCTTCTTGGTTGGAAGGCATGTGAATATGAGTAAGCGATTAAGACGTGACTTTAATCGCTATATGAACAATCCATTAGTGGAATGTTATAATCACAGTTATTCTCATGCAGCTAATAAGTTTCATGTTTTTTATAGTAATCCAGACTTAGCTGTTGCTGATTTCTTGAAATGCGAAACAGATTTGGGCCTAACTGATAAAATTGCTCGTATGCCCGGACGGAATGTCTGGTTATTTGATGGTGTACGTCGAGTTGATTTGACCTCAGGAGCGCAAACAGCAGATCTTTTAGGTGCTAATGGGTTCAAAATTTACGGATGGGATGTAGAATGGAAGATCAATGGACTCTCTGGAAAGCCTGTTCAATCTGTAAGCGAATTGTATAGACGGGTTAGGGTAATGCTCGGAAATAAATCAACGCTTAAACCGAATAATATTGTTCTATTGATGCATGATGATATGTTTCAGAGTAGAAATGGTCAATTATTATTAAGTAATTTGATAGATAGTCTAAAACAGCATAATGACTATAAGTTTGAATTCATGGTTGATTATCCTATTAAATATTAGGTAATTTAGCTCCGAGGGTAATAGACTTGTTGATTGTAATTAAGTTTCACCTATATGACCTTATCGCAGTTATTCAAAAAAATACTTCCTTTTACAAAACCATATAAAAATCTTATTTTTTATACGTTGGTCTTTACAGCGGTGGGCTCATTTGCCGCCCAAGTAAATGCTTTCATTTTAAAATATACTGTAGACTCCATAAGCGACCTCCTAGCAAATGAAACCCCATTAAAAGCAGGAATACATCTTTTAGGGATTATAACTGTTATATTGTTGGTTAAAGAAGTCCTATATTCTTGTCTTCAATTTGGTCAGAAATATTTTGGTGAGAAATTGAGAATTATGATTGCCCGTGATCTTTCCCAAGCAATTGTTGATAGGATTTTAACTTATCGAATGAATTTTTATACATCTAATGTGAATGAATCTGGAAAACTGCAGACACGGATAGATGCAGGAGTCAGTTCTTTAACCCGATTAGTTCAAAATTTCTTCATCGATATTTTTCCGTTGTTTACAAATGCCATAGTGGCCTTGATATGCATGTTCTTAGCCAATTTTTACGTGGGCTTGGTTGGATTGTTTATTATTCCAATTTACTTTTTCGTTTCACAGATGCAAGCCAAAAAATTATCAGGCTTTCGTAGGAATATGCGTCGGTATCGAGAGAATAAAAACAATCAGATCATTAATTTGATTGATTCGATAACTGTTATTAAATCTTTTGTGCGAGAAGATTTAGAGGCAAATAGGCATAAGGAGATTCAATTTGAAATGACTGAAAATCAAATGGCTACACGTAAAACGTCATTTTTGTTTGATAGCGTAAAGAGTTTTATAGAGCAAATTGGGGTCGTAATAGTAATTATCTTAACTGCATATTTTGTCTTGAACGAACAAATGACAATTGGGGCTATATTATTTCATATCATGTTGTTTAACAATGTCTCGGCTCCAATTCGTCAATTGCATCGAATTTATGATGAGGTAAATGATGCATTGATTTACTCAGAGAGCTTTTTTGATATTTTAGAAGATCAAGAACAAAAGGAACCAAGTGGAAACTTTAAACCTGGGGAAATAAAGGGATTTATTGAAATCAGAAATGTAAATTTCTCGTACCCAAACGGTCACCAAGCATTGTATAATGTCTCTATATCAGTTCGACCAAATGAAAATACCGCTTTAGTGGGTTTATCTGGCGCAGGAAAAAGTACAATTATTAATTTATTGGATAAGTTTTACCAACCAGATTCTGGAATGATCCTTTTAGATGGTGTGGATTTGAGAGAATATGATACTGATTTTTTAAGAGAAAATGTCGGTTTAGTCTTGCAAAAGAATCATATTTTTAAGGGAAGTATTGCTGAAAATATCCGATATGGTAAAACGTTAGCCAGTGAGCAGGAAATCACAGATGCTGCCAAAAAGGCTTATATCCACGATCAAATTATGGAGTTACCTCAAGCTTATGAATCTGAGGCTCAATTACTCTCTGGTGGACAACAACAACGGATTGCAATTGCTAGAATGTTTTTAAAGAATCCGCCAATAATATTTCTTGATGAACCCACTGCAAATCTGGATGCAATCGCGACCGAGCAAATCAAGAACAGTTTAGATGCTATTAAAAAAGGAAGAACTGTTATAACCGTCTCACACAGTATCTCTCAGATTATTGATTCAGAACATATCATTGTTTTAGAAAAAGGGAAAGTAGTAGAAGACGGAACACATGATGAATTGTTTAAAAATCATGGTGCATATTATAAGATTTTCAGTGCAATGGCAAATAGTCTGAACATCCATAAAATAACAGAATCTGTGAAATCGGGTTAATTGTATAAAATGGGCTTGTTTTTTGTGTACATATATTCATAAAATTTCAATCAAAATATCTATATATGCTATACCCATTATTGCAGTCATTTGTTAAGTTTGGTCTACATTGGTATGTTGCAGATTGGCAGTTAAAGAATTTGAAACTTATCGATTATAATAAACCAACTTTAATCGTATCTAATCACCCAAACTCTTTTTTTGATTCCATTATCATAGCTGCATTTGCACCAACCGAAATTCGATTTTTAACTCGTGGTGACGCTTTTCGTAAACCTTTGGCAAATTGGGCGTTGCGTAGTTTTTTTATGCTACCCATTTATAAAAAAAGAGATGATATTGAATACGAAATAAAAAATGCATTTACATATGATGAATGTGCAAGACAATTAGATACAGGGGTTAAAATTTTTGTTTTTCCAGAAGGTATTTCTCGAAACCGAATTGAATTGGGACCATTTATGCCATCAGGTGTTTCATCTATTATTCAAAGGGCTATCCAGATGGATATTCCGATTCAGCTACAAGCCTATGTAATTGGCTATAATTCCTTTAATAATGTCCCTAAATCAGTCTATTTGGAAGCTTTAACTGGGATCGACTGTACTGATTATATACTAAATGGTGAAGTTCAAACCTCTACCATACTCCATATACTTAAAGATCAAATTGCTGATCATGTACCTAAGCAAGCCATCCAACCCACGCGCGGATTATATGAATCGAGAAAGTGGATGAAATATCCAGCTTTATTGGGATATTATACGCATAATTGGTATTATCAATTGGTAAAAAAGCAGGTTAAGAAAAGAACCGATGGTACGATATTTTTCGATTCTATGAATTTTGGGGCTTTGTTGTTTTCTTATCCTATTATTGTATTCATCCTGAGTTTTATAATAGGTAATATTTTTGGTTTTTGGTCGGGGCTATTACTTTTTGTTTTATTACCAGCATTGTCTTATTGCTGGGTACACTACGAACCTATTAAGGTTGATCAAGAAGCTACATCAGCAAGAACAAATTCTTTGAATACCTAAACATTCGCTTTTTTTTGAATTGCAATTAATTTTTGATAGATTTTTTTACCGATTTTTATTCCAAAATAAAGGATTAATACAACAATAATAATTCCCAATATTGGTAAAAAAATGGCTAAAGCACTCAATAGGGAGGAACCCACTGTTTCGACTGTTGAGATAAGGGGATTACCCAAAGACGCAGTGCTTCCTGTAGATGCCAGCCTTGATGTCGCAAAAATGGAACTGATCGTTGCTGCGGTTCCACCTCCAGCTATCAATGCTAAAGACCACTGAATCCAAGAATTCACTTCTGTAAATTGCGAAGCAAATAATAATGATCCTGCAATAGTTGCTAATGGAATCGAAATGCTATCTAATAGATTATCTATAAAAGGGATATAATAGGCGATAATTTCTATTAAGGAGGCAATCCCGCTAGTTAAAACTACTGGAGCCGTACCCATCCACGAATAACTTTCATTGACAGGAATCCACCCCATAAAGGTGCCTAAACTTAAAAAAAATACTGGTAAGAATACCCTGAAGCCTGTTGCAGCAGCAAGACCAATCCCAACAAATAAAGATAAAATATAAGGAATGTATTCAGTCATATTTGGTTTATTCTAAAGCTATCAAAAATCTAACCATTAAAAAAGAAGCATTTTGCTTCTTTTTTAATAAAATTAATGTCTTAAAATTTAATCCTGCAATCCCATAATTTCCTCGGCCAATTCTTCCCATTGTCCTTGCATATTTTCAAGTGTCGCTTTTTGGGAATTATATTCTCTAGTGCATTCCTTTAATTTAACTGCATCTGAATATACTTCAGGTTTAGCAAGTTCAACTTCTAGTCCATTAACCAATGAGGATTGTTCATTAATTCTTAGTTCGATTGCAGTTAATTCCTTGTTTTTTTTCTGTATGATCTTGTTAAGATCTTCGGAAGGAGCATTCTTTATTTTTTTTGGTTCTTCCTTGACTACTTTGGCTTGTTTTGGTTCTTCCTTGACAATTCGTTTAGAATTCCATTCCTCAAACTCTTCGTAGGTGCCTGGGTATTCTTTGATCTCTTTATTTTCAATAAACCATATTTTATTGGCTACATTTTCTAAAAAATATCGATCGTGAGACACAACGATAAAGGATCCTTCAAATTGTTGTAATGCTTGAATTAAGATGTTTACAGAAGCCATATCCAAGTGATTGGTTGGCTCATCCAATACGAGGAAGTTCGCATCAGCGGTTAATGCTTTTGCCAGAGCTACCCTTGATTTTTCCCCTCCAGATAATACCTTGATTTTTTTAAAGACATCATCTCCTGTAAACAAAAAACATCCTAAAATAGATCGTAATTCAGTCTCGGTATGTTTAGGTGCAAAAGCAACCAATTCTTGTAGTATAGAATTTTCTAAATGTAAAGCTTCTAATTGATGCTGAGCGAAAAAGGTTTGCGATACATTGTGACCTTTTACACTTTGTCCCTCAAATTCGCTATCGGCATCAGCTACAATTCGCAATAAAGTGGATTTCCCTTTACCATTTGCGCCGATTAATGCAATTTTATCACCTTTTTCAATTAATCCATCTGTTTGATTTAGAATTTCAAGATTAGGGTACGATTTTGAAATATTTTCCATGGTGACCACATGTCTCCCAGAGGGTTTGCTAAATTTAAAACTGAAATTAACTTCAGGATTATCATCGTCAATGGCATCTACTTTCTCCATTTTATCTAAAGCCTTAATTCTTGATTGAACCATCTTTGCTTTACTGGCTTTAGAACGGAAACGTTCAATTAATTTTTCCTCTTGCTTTATTTTGGCTTGTTGATTTTTGAATTGATTACCCTGAATTTCTTCACGGAGTGATTTCTCCTCAAGATAGTATGTGTAGTTGCCTGTATACAGATTTAATTTTCCTTTTCTAGATTCAACCGTTTTATTGATGATGCGGTCTAAAAAATACCTGTCATGTGATACAATTACAATGGCTCCTTCAAATGCTTGAAGATAATTTTCTAACCATTTGATGGAAGGTAAATCCAGGTGGTTAGTAGGCTCATCTAATAAAAGTATATCTGGAGTTTGCAACAAAATGCGGGCAAGCATCACGCGCATACGCCACCCCCCAGAAAATGTTGCTAAAGGACGCATTTGCTCTTGCTCGGAAAAACCAAGACCAGCTAGAATTTCGTGAGCTCTAAATTCAATGCTATAGCCATCAAGCGCCTCGAACTCCATTTGTTTATCACTTAGTTTATTCAGAATTTCATCTGAATAATCGACTTCTAGTTTTTTTAGTAGATTTTCAATTTCTGCGTGCAGCTGATTTTGACGGACAAAAGCTTCCATGGCAACATGCAGAATACTCTTTTCTGAGTGATAGGATAGGAGGTCTTGGTTTAAATAACCTAATTTTAGGTCCTTTGCCATCGATATTGTACCATTTGTTGGTGAATATTCTCCAACAATTAGTTTCAATAATGTTGATTTACCAGTGCCATTTGCACCAATCAATCCAACCTTATCTCCAGGTTTAATATGCCAGTTGGCCTCATCGTATAGCGCACGAGAACCGATTTCGAATGTTAAGTTATTTATTGATATCATTTCGAGTGCAAAAGTAATGAATATTTCTGCATCTTTGGCTACCTTTGCGTTCATGTATAAGCTAGTTAAACCTTTTTTCTTTTCAATGAACCCTGAAAGGGCCCACAATGTGGTGACAAGTGGTCTAAAACTTTTTAATAAAATTTGGGGCTCTAAGGCGCTATTAAAGTCTATTTATACCGTTGAAAATCCATCATTAGAAACAAAAGTATTTGGTTTAACTTTTAAAAATCCTGTAGGGTTGGCCGCTGGATTTGACAAAAACGCAGAATATGTTCAAGATATGTCAAATTTTGGGTTTGGTTTTATTGAAATTGGAACAGTTACACCGAAACCTCAGCCGGGTAATGAAAAGCCTAGAATGTTTAGGTTACAGAGCGATGATGCTATTATAAATAGGATGGGTTTTAATAATCAAGGTTCAGATGTAGCAGCAGCCCGACTGAAATTTTTGAAAGATAGAGATGGGGTTATCATAGGAGGGAATATTGGTAAAAATAAACTTACCTCCAATGAGGATGCAGTCAATGATTACATTTATTGTTTCAATTCACTATTTGAGTATGTGGATTACTTTGTTGTCAACGTAAGTTCTCCAAATACTCCGGGACTTAGAGATCTTCAAGAAAAAGGTCCGTTAATGCATATCCTCAATACACTTCAGGAACGCAATAAACAAAAGGACTATTCCAAACCGATTTTACTGAAGATAGCTCCAGATTTGACATGGAGCCAATTGGACGATATTGTAGAAATTGTCCAACAAACTAAAATTGCTGGTGTAATTGCAACTAACACAACAATTGAAAGATCCGGATTGCAAAGTGATCCTGCTCTAGTTCAACAAGCGGGAGGGGTTAGTGGAAAACCTGTACGTAAAAAATCAACGGAAGTTATCAAATATTTAGCAGAGAAATCCAACAAATCTTTTCCAATTATTGGCGTAGGAGGAATACATTCTGCTCAGGACGCCATCGAGAAACTTGAAGCAGGAGCTAGTTTGGTTCAAATTTACACTGGCTTTATCTATGAGGGTCCTGGATTGGTTTCTGAAATCTGTAAAGGATTATTAAAAAAGAAATAATTTTGTAAGTAGGGCTTTAATAAATTAGCAGGAATTTGTGTTTATTTTTTAGCACAGATTCCTGCTGTTCTGCTATATGAATAGCTAGATTACTTTTTTTAAGATATAATTATCTTTTAAAGGACCGTCAATAAGGTTCCCTTCTTGATCCAAAAATATTAATTGATTTTCACCGACTTTAAACTTCATGTTTATATCTTTTCCCAACAAGTGAACGACACTTCCGTTGTTATGCCACATAAATTTTCCAGTATCTTCTACTTTTACATCTCTTTCAAGATATTCACCAGAATATGAAAATGTGCCTGCGGTATTTAATACGATTGTAGTTTCTATCCCTGGGCAATCAGCACAAGGAATTACTCCTGTATATTTACCATCCCAATCTAAAGAATTTTCAGAATTGTGAGTGGAGTCTTCTATCTTAGGGATGTTTTGGCTTTGAACAGCCAAAGAATCTTGAGAGACAATTTTTTCTTTGGTGTTCCAAGTGCAAGATCCTAATGTCAGAAGCGAAATGCCAGTAGTAATTAACCATGTATTTTTCATTGGACAATAAATTATTTACTGAAGTCGTTCAAAAATTGCGCCAATTCATCGATTGAATATTAAAACCGGTGAATAATATAAATTATTAAACTTTTAGAAAAGATTAGTGCTGATTCAATCACAGGAGAAATCCATATGAAATCTCTTATTTCATATGGATTTAGAAATATATTATAATTTTATTAAGCAATTACAAATTGTAAATCTGCTTGGAATTTAACGTCCGTACTTACCATTACTCCTCCAGTTTCTAAAGCCGCATTCCAATTTAAGCCAAAATCGTTTCTATTAATTTTACCTGTTACGGTATAGCCTGCTTTTTGATTGCCCCAAGGATCTTTACCTATTCCACCAAATTCAACATCAAATGTAATTGGTTTTGTGATATTTTTAATCGTCAAATCTCCGGTGATTTGATAATCATTTCCTGAAACGTTCTTTACTTTAGTTGAAGTGAAGGTTATATTGGGATGATTAGACACATCAAAAAAATCTTCACTTTTTAAGTGTTGATCACGTTGTTCATTCTTTGTCGAGATTGAATTAACATCGATCTCTGCCGATACACTTGCCGTATCTAAACGGTCAGAATCTGAATTTACGCTCACGGTGAAATTTTGGAAAATACCTTTAACCGTAGAGATCATCATGTGTTTTACTTTAAATTCAATCTCGCTGTGTGCGTTGTCTAATGTCCAAGTTGCCATAATATTTTATTTTAAATTTATCTTTCTGTTTGTTATGACAAATATCCGGCTAAAAATGTTTTCAGACATTGATCTATGTTAAGAAATTGCTTAACTGAATATTTGCTTTATATTATGATGCGAAATTTAATGATCAAGTGATTTGTCGAGGGTATTTATTTACCTGAGTCGCACTGTTCTTGTTTAATTGTAAAACTGAATTGAAGTTTAACCACCTATTAAAGGTAGTCTGATTTTTTCAAAATTCCTATAGCAGAACATCGTGACATATTAATCCCGTATTTGCTTTAAATTAATAGTAATTTAGCAGTATTTTATTCTTCAAAAAAGCATTTAGTTAATCTAATTTTTTAATAATCCAGAATCTATGGTTAAAAAAAACCTTAAAGATATTGCCAAAGATTTGAATCTTTCCATTTCCACTATTTCAAAAGCTCTTTCAGATAGTCATGAAATCAGCGTTAAAACCAAGGAAATGGTGAAAGAATATGCAAATGCTCAGCACTATATTCCTAATAAAGTTGCCCAAAATTTGAAAACTGGAAAAACATATACTATTGGTGTAGTTGTCTTGAATATTAGTAATATTTTCATTTCTCAAGTTTTAGATGGTATTCACATCGCCTCACAAAAGATGAACTATGATATTATCATTATGCAAAGTATGGATGATGAGAAAGTAGAAAAACATGTTATCGAAGTACTCAAATACCGAGGAATCGATGGGTTACTCATATCTCCAGTTTGTTATAATTCAAGCTATGATGAACTGACCGATCTGCAAAAGATAGGAATTCCTGTTGTTATTTTTGATCGGGTAAACCATGAACTTAAAACGCATAAGGTTGGAATCGATAATTTTAACGATGCCTATATGGCTACAAAACATTTAATTGAGAATGGTAAAAGGAGGATATTGCATATCACAGCCAAAAACCTTGGGGTAACGCAAGATAGATTAAATGGATTCAAAAAATGTTTGAGGGATCATCGCATCCATTTTGATCCTAAGCTATATTTAGAATGCGATTATGGAAAACACCAAGAATTAGAAGATTTTATCAGATCGAAACTCTTAGAGTTTAAGGAGTCGGGTTGTAAAATAGATGCCATATTTGGTGCAACCGACGATATAACTACTTTAACGATTGGAGTTCTTGCCGAATTAAACATTAAAGTGCCGCAAGAAATTGCTGTAATTGGTTTTTCCAACATTCGGTTTGCGAATGCATTAAATCCTTCATTATCAACTATCGTTCAACCAACTGAGGAAATGGGAAAATTGGCTTTTGAAAAACTAATAGGGATGATTAAAACAAAACAAAAGAATTACGAATTCGAAAATTTTGAATTAGATTCAACAATGATTATTCGAAAATCTTCATTGTAATCTGAATTAAATTTTATTAATCGAACTAAGTAATTTTCCTTGTTAATTAGTGTAATTAAACTCACAGATAGTGTTTAGCAACTGTTTTTGTAATTTTTTGTAGATTTAATTAACTATATTCGAGTATGATATAATGAATATAAGAAACTGATCTATGCTAAATAAAACCAATCTATGCCAATTGAATTTTTTAATTTCATTATTGGCTATGATTTTCATTTTTTCTGGAATTTCTAATGCCCAAAAATTTGAATTTAAAACTGGATTTAACCAACAAGAAGCTGATGACCTTTTAAATTTAAACTATGCTTTTCTAGATACCTCATTAAATAGTAAGTTTAATGGGTACCTAAAAGGATACACATTGAATCACAGGACGGCAAGCGTGGGCTTAGATAATAGGGCAGATGTATGGCTTCGAGAAGATTCAGTTGTGGTAATACTAATAAGAGGGACAACCGGAACTAAGGAATCTATTTTGGAAGATTTGTATTGTGCTATGATTCCTGCTAAAGGTGAGGTGAAACTCGGGAGTACCAAAACTTTCGACTACAAACTTGCAAACGATCAACGAGCAGCTGTTCATGCTGGGTTTTTCATTGGGTTTGCCTATTTAGCTTATGAACTTGAACCTCGAATTCATGAGTTATTTGAAAAAGGATATCATAAATTTATTATTGCAGGACATTCTCAGGGAGGGGCTATTTGTTATTATTTTAGTTCATGGTTAATGCAAATGAAAAAGGACAGCGAGTTCCATGATATTTTAGTGAAAACATATGCCAGTGCTTCTCCAAAGATTGGGAATATGTATTTTTCTTATGATTATGATAATGCCAATTTATCTAATTGGAGTTATAGTATTATCAATAGCTCTGATGCTGTGCCTGAAATGCCCTTTTCAACTCAACAGGTAGAAATTGACATGAATGAACCGAATCCAATTCTAATTTTAATGAAAAAATTTGACGATTTACCATTTTTTAAAAGAATAATATTGAAGAAGATTTTTAGAAATATGAAGAATCGTGCACAAAAATCATCAGAGGCCTATCAAAAATATTTAGGTAGAGATGTGGGTAAATTCATAAAAAAACTTCTACCGGAATTAGAATTGCCAACTGAAGTTGCAACGACATATTTTACACGCCCTGGTGTTCCAATTATTTTATCTGCAAATCAGGCTTACTGGAATTATTTTTCCGGTGCACCAAATTTTTTCCATCATGGTTTAGATGCTTACAGGTTTCTGTTAAGAGAATATTATAGTGGATTGTCACCATTTGAACCTAGAGAAAAAAAACAATAATTGAAAATCTGTCGGTGCTGAGAGAGTTTATTCAATAAACAACTGATTCCAGCCTGAAAACCGTTAACAATGTCTATTTTATAAAGATTAATATCACCTTTCAGAAATTACATGCTGTTTGGTCTTAGTTTTTAAGTTGATTACCTCATGTGTGTCTTTAAATATATTGTTACAATTTGATCCAGCCTAGTTGATGTGATAAATGAAGTCTATAGCAAAAGATAATCCTTCAGCAATTTGTTTTCCGCATTTTATTCCCCTTCAAAAATTTAATTCATATTAGCATTCGCTAAATTTCAAGATTTAGGAGTTAATTTTTTGTGAAATATTCTAAATTGCAAGAGCTATAAATTATGAATACCAAATTAATTTTCATGAAAAATACATTAAAAATGGTTTTGAGTGGGTCCAATCTGTTTATTTTATTGGCTATTTCTGTTGGTCTATCTAGCTGTAATGCACAGCAGAAAGATACCTATTGGAAAGTCAGTGATGTATCTAGGATAGATAATACCGTTATGACTGGTATAACATTATCCTATATGGATGCGCTCGCCAATATGAATATTCATCTTTCTACAAGCAAAGATTCTCTTATTTTTTATTATCCCAAACCCTATCGGGTCAGTTTTACTGATTTAAAAACGATTACAGGGTATAAAAGCGAGCAAGCTGGGGGTCTTTTGGATAGCATTTATGAAATTTCTCTGGAGGATGAAATTTTAAAATTTAAATTTATCTATCCAGGTACTCAGAGTAAAGATAAACGGTTTTCCATGAATTTTGAACCTGTTGATCAACAGGTTTTTTTTAAACAAGTTGATGATTTAAATACCAAAAGAAGGCTTCTACTGAATAAAGTAAAACCTATTGAAATAACCGAACTTGAGCTTTCGATGCCTTTACCAGATTATTTCAATCAGAACGATTTATCTGATCTAAGTCCAATGGAAGGTGTTGAAGAATTTCTGGGGGTATATTCTGATACTTTGCAACCTATAATTGGAACTTTTAAATATAAAAACCAGGATAGCACCATCAACTACAATCACTTTGGTGCCAAGACTACATCCAAAAGCTTTCCCTATATAGCGACCTATTCAGGTATTAATTTTACAGAAATGGAAGTTATGTCTAAGTCGAATAATGAAGTGCCCGAAGCCATCATTCTAGCGAAGAGTAATATGGATAGAAAACTCATTCAAAAAATAATGGATGAAGTTTATAACGAAATGTTAGACTCAAAAATTAGTTATAAGGGGTTGCCAGGCAAGTATGCAGATGGAAGTATTCAAGGGATTGAAGAGTCTATTTCTTTGGTTTTTAGGGGAAAAGATAAAACAATCAAATTATTCATCCAAGATATTCCAGAGGAGCTCCATGAGTCAGAGTTTGACCAAAATATGCTCGTCGATCTTGGCGAAGAAGCTGAACAATATGATGAATCGGATGAGTTAATAATACCGAAAAGTAAAATTTCTGGGGAAATAATCCTTAAAAATTTCAAGCATTACTTGGGTTTGATTGAACGATCTGATATTTGTCTGTTTATTGTTTCTCAAGAATTTGATACGATTTTTAATTCAGAGGATAGACCATTCGAGCCATGGGGTAACATAGAAAACTTTTAAAAAAATGTATGAAAAAGATTTTAGGTTTAACTGTAGCTATGGTAGGAATTCTCCATTTTGGGACAATTCTTAAAAGCAGTCGTTTTCAACCTCTGGAACAACGGGAATCCATAATAAGTGGATCTTTTGAAGGGAACGAACCATTCTGGTCCTTAAAGATTAAAAATAATCATGTCATTTTAAAAATCTTGAATGATTCCATAAACGACACACTAATTTTATCACAGAAACAAGCCCATAGTAAAACTTATGGCTTTAAAAGTAAACATCTATTCGGAATTCTGCGAAAAAGCTACAAAGGAGGTTGTCAACTTGATATAACGGAATGGGATAACCCGAGCCATGAGATCTATTTCTCTTATAGGGGCGTCACTTACATAGGATGTGGCAATCTGGTGACCATAGAGTAGCTCAAAGGATTTAATCTTAGATTCTAAAATATAAATTCAACATAAACAGGATAGTGGTCTGAAATATAGTGGGTGAGATTATTTTTCAATACGATACTTTTTGAAACTGATTTTGCAGCTACCGAATTGCACCAAAGAAAATCAATTCGTTTTGGTATGCCTGAATTCGATGTCTTGATTTTTCCATTTCCATCTTTAAAAGTAGGTACACTTGCTTCAAAATTTTTGTTGGTCAGGAAATATGAATCTATATAACCAGCCTCCTTTAAATGATTTAAAACTGAATAATCAATTTGACCATTGTTCAAATTTCGAATGTGTGCATGTTCTTGCTCTTGTTTTTTCAATGCTGAAAGAACTTTTTCGTCGTATTGTGCTTGATCTGCATGGTCCAGAGAATTAAAATCTCCCATAATGAGAATAGGTTCATTTTGTGGTAACTCTTTAGCTTGTGCGATGATGTTGTTCACTTCCTCTAATCTTTTTTGATAACTGAAAGGTGAGAAATGGATAACAAAAATATGAATACCTTTTACTTTTGCATAGATATAACTATGCCACATGTTTTCAGTTATTTTTTTGAAATTAAGAATTGGATATTTGGAAGTAAGGGCGACAGGAAAGCCTTCTTCTTTAGATTGTAAGGCATAGGGATGCCCATAGTTTTTTGCCAATCCTTCCAAGGTTTTTTGAGTCCAGCCATTCATTTCTTGAGTTGCTATAATATCGGGTTCTATATCGAGAATGAGTTGCTTATATTTTTCAATGTTTAAAGAGTCTTTTAAACCATATAACACATTATATGAAAGTATTGTCACTTTTTGCTGAGCAAGAACCATTTGGCTCAGCAGCAGAGAAATGGAAAAAATATAGATTAATTTATCTTTCATGTGAAATAGGTTTTGGAGATGTTTTCGTTCTTGGTTTCAAATTAATTTTGATTCCTTATTTATTACCCGATAAAACTGAATTAATTTAAAATAAGAATGATTAAAAGTAGTAATTTTTGTGAATATCTCACGAGAATTTATCGCACCAACTCAGATTGGAAGGCTACAAACGCTATCTGTCACAATACATCTAGGCAGAGAAAGTGGTTTCTTGCTTTTCAACTATCTACGGTAAATTGAGAATAGAAAAAAAGCATTTTTAATTTAAAGAATACAATGGGTTTGTAGAACGTGTATCATCTGTTATTCTATAGAAAAGCGACAGGTCTATCTGACGAGCCGCTCTAATGTTTAGCGGTAAATTTAGTTTGGAATTATTTTTTTGTCTCTTAATTCATCAAATAGATCAAAGAACATTTTTTCTGTTTCTTTAAACTCATAAAAACCCATTCTTCTTGCTTTGGTGCCATCAGAGAAGAAATCATAATCCCAAGAAAATACAAAGTCACCAAAGTCCCACGCTGAGACTTCTTGATAGCTGTGCTTTTCTAAATTGTATTTATCTTGTAGCTGTTCCCAAATATTTGCTTTATCTGCCATAACGGTTTGAAGAGGCATTGGCAATGGAGGAGCCACATCCATATGAAAATACGCGGCTATTTTTGGCCAGAGTTCATTCCAACGTATTAAGTCACCATTTGTGATATTGAATGCCTGATTTCTACTCTCAGCATTAGTCGAGGCCCAAACTGTTGCTTTGGCCAACAAACGCGCATCTGTAAAATCCATTAATTTATCATATGAACAAGATTTTCCAGGAAACCGGAGTGGTAGACCAAGCTCCTTGGATATGCTAGCATAAACAGCGATTACTAAAGCAAGGTTCATCGGATTACCTAACGCCGCACCACCAACAACTGAGGGCCTGAGTGCTGACCAACTCCATTTTTTTCCTACTTGCAGCTTTTCCAAAAACTGTTGTTGATCGACATTAAATTCTGGTGGCATATGTCCCGCATCGCTTTCCTTTGCCGGTGTTTTAAAAGGTCCGTAATGTGCACCATAAACCTTATAGCCCTGCATTAAACTGATATGTTGCAAATTTTTTGCAACAAGTTCAATTTCGGTGACCACATTTACAAGCATGGCAAGATTAGGCGGTACCAGTTCAGCCCAAGTAGGTTTGTCTTGATAAGCTGCATAAAAAATATGCGTGACCTTTGTTAAGGATTGTAATTGCCTTTTGCTATCTTCTTTATTCAGCAAATCCACCGATAGGTATTTAGTTTTAGAGGTATCAATGCCTCCTCTGCGGGAGATGCCGATAATATTCCAGTTATTTAATTCTTCAAGATGTTTAATTAAATTGCTCCCTATTACTCCGTTTGCGCCTATAACTAATGCCGTGTATTTAGCTTTTAAGTTTCCATTGGAATCTGTTGCAATATATTTTTTGCTGCTCATATAATTTGTATTGTTCCTTACAAAGATGAGGTGAAATTAACGATTGCTTATTGTAAAAAACTATGATAAATTTGTACAAATCTATGATGAAACGTTATAAGCAATTTGAGCCGGTACTTATTTCAGACTTTGAAGTGTTGGAGTGGCACCATCCTGCCCATAGGCACAATCATTACGAACTGATTTATATCAAGAATGGCTTTGGTAGTCATTTTATTAATGCCATGCGTATCCAATATAAACAAGGAGATGTATTTTTGCTCGGCCCTGAAGAGGAACATTATTTTGAGGTTATTGAAAAAACTCGATTTATTTATCTGAAGTTCACCGATACCTATATACATCAAAATAATGTGGTTTTAAACAGTACCGTTAAACACCTCGAGTACCTTATCAAAAGTAGGGAAACCCATCTTTCATCTTTTAAGCTTATCTCAAACGATCAGATTACTATCGATATTCTTTTCGATTTGATTATCTCTTTAAAAAAAGATATCGTGAGAAATAATCATTTGATATGGATTCAATTACTAGCATTGTCGGAAATCTTACAACGCAATATGCCGGAGATAAAAACTGATGGGTATCGTAATCGCGATATGCAGGCTGTTTTTTGCTATATTCATAAACACATTTATAATCCTGAAAATTTAAAGGCAAAAGTAATGGCCGGTCATTTTCATCTCACTACTGAATATATCGGCTCTTATTTTAAAAGGAACACTGGCATCACTCTGAGAAAATATATTAAGGACTACCGAAATAGTTTGATCCGAAAAAGATTGCAAAGTGGCCAGTTTTCTCTCAAACAGCTTGCAGCCGAATTTGGGTTGACGGATGAAAGTCACGTAAATAAATTGCTTAAGGGTAAGTGAACATGATTGATGTCTCCTTTGTAATCAGAAGGTCCCTAATTTAGATGTAATCCCCGATTGAAAACGTTGCATTATTTATTCTGAAGTCTAAGGCAAGATACTTTCAGAATGTGGATGCATTTAGAAATTTCATCGAAATTTAATGAGGCAAATCCTATTCTAATATGGTTCATTTCTTCACTTTGATCGAAGACGATATTGCGGTTGAAGGAAATACCATGTTTTTTTGTTAATCGTAATATTTGATTGACGTTGTACTCTTTATAGAATTGAACCCACACCGCCATGCCTCCAGCTGGCGTTTGAAAAATCACAAAATTTTTTAAATGCAAATCAATCTGCTGACATATATAATCTCTTCTTTCTTTATATAATTTATTCGCTTTTCTTAGGTGACGATCTATTTCCCCATTTTCAAATAACATGGCAACCGCATTCTCCATTAGTGTGTCTCCTCGTATGTCTATCGTCTTCCTTAAGTGTTTTACAGCATCAATCAAGTCATCAGACCCAACGATAAAACCAAGTCTTAATGAGGGTGAAAAACATTTTGAAAGACTCCCTATATATATCACTCTTCCATGGTGATTATAACTTGCTATCGGTAAATGTGGTGCGGAAGAATAATGAAAATCATAGTCGTAATCATCCTCAATGATAACAAAGTTATACTTTTCGGCCAATGAGATCAATTTAATTCGTCGATCAGGAGAGAGGGTAACGGTCGTTGGATAATGATGATGAGGAATCACATATACCCCTTTCACATTTCTGCTTTTACAAATATTGGAAATAATGTCCACATCAATTCCATTATTATCTACCGGTATTTGCATGATTTTTGCCCCATTTTCAACGAATGCTTGATTTGCATTTTCATATCCTGGACTTCCTACAAGGTAAATATCGTCGGGGTTAATCAACGCCCTGGCAACTAAGTAGATTCCCATTTGAGCTCCATTCGTAATGCAAATATTTGCTGCGGTGGGAGTGAACCCACGAGAGTTTCCAAGATGCAAAGCTAAAACGGTTGCCAATTTGGAAGATTTATTGCTCGTCCCATGGTTGGCTTTTTTTAGATTGTACTCCCTTTCAGCTAAGGCTCTAAATTCTCTTAATAAAGCTTTGTAGGGGGCTATTCTTGGATCGGGCAATCCATCATCTAGAAAAACATCATGCACCTCCTTATCATCATTAACTCTCGGAGAAATTTGAATTTTCAAAGGAATTGGTGATTTCATAGGAAAGCGTAATCCTAACGCTTTATTATTGTTCAGTTTCGCTATGGCAATATCTGAGTTAACAAAATACCCACTTTTATTTTTAGAGATAATCCATCCTTGATTAATTAATTCTTCATACGCGCGAACTATAGTTTTCCGATGAAATTTCAACGTTACAGAAAGCGCGCGCGAGCTGGGCAATTTAGCTCCATGTTGAAGGGTACCATCTTTGATAAGGTTGAGAAATAGAGTGGCAACCTGTTCGTATACAGGCTTCTTGCTATTTGGCTCAGTATTAATAAGGGTTTGATACGGTATCATCTGGACTATCAATATTTTTTAAACTGGTGTACAAATGTAGTCCAATTGATCCTTATTTTTATATAAAATATATAATTATGAAGCAAAGAAGATTTTTAAAAGATGTAGATTCATCAGCATTTGAAGTAATGTTAGGGTTTGAAAAATATCTGGCTAGTAGCTCATTAGATCGTACGCATGCAGACCTGATAAAAATTCGTGTATCACAAATTAATGGTTGTTCTTATTGCATAGATAAACATATTCGGGATGCTATCAATATCGGAGAAGATCCTCGGAGAATATTCGTACTATCTGCGTGGAGAGAAACCCCATTTTTTTCAAGTGAAGAACGTGCAATATTAGCATTAACTGAAGAAATGACCTTAATTTCCCAACAAGGCGTATCTGACCAAACTTATGACCTTGTAATAAATCTTTTAGGTCAACAGTATACAACCCAGGTAATGATGGCAATAATTGCGATGAATGCTTGGAATCGAGTAGGCATAACCACCGCCCGAACTCCGAAATAGGATTCTTATGACAAAAGAAATAACATACAGAACAGACTTCGTTCCCAACTCTGAACTCATCATCGATCTATTTATTGACTCAGGTTTGAAACGACCGGTTAAAGATAAAAATCGAATTGAACGAATGTTTATAAACTCTAATTTAATCATAACAGCATGGCATAAAGACATGCTGGTAGGTTTGTCCAGAGCGCTAACGGATCATGGATATTGGTGTTATTTGGCAGATTTGGCGGTTCGTTCAAATTACCAAAAGCAAGGAATTGCTCACTACCTAATTTGTGAAACGAAAATTAGAGCTGGAGAAGATTGTACACTTCTATTACTATCAGCGCCAACGGCATTTTCCTACTACACCAAAATTGGTTTACAGAATGTTGGCAATGCCTTCGTTTTAAATAGGGCTATTTAGCTAGACTTTTCAAAATTCAAAAAAATAATGAATGAGGTGAACGTTTGGGAGTGTAATAGGATTAGGAAAGTCTATTTTGAATTTTCTCAAGCTAAATATCTCTTACTTGTTCCATCATCTTTGGAATTATGTGTGATATCAGTTTTACTAATTCATCCTAGTTGACATTGCTACGATAGATGAGACTTAACCCTTTTGTTAAGATAATTCAAATTGGCCCATTAAGATTTACAAAAATAATTGAATGGGACGTTTTTAAGGAAGGTTAAGATTAACTGTTTGCCGCTTGGTTCATTCAAATAGGGGAAGATTTAAATATATTTTAAAGAACATGTCCAATTTTTTTAATCTCATGCATTATAGTAGTGTAAATTAATATAAAACACACTTAAATAATACGACAATGAAACAAAGAATGAATGCCTTTGAAAAAGGCCAGAATGCAATGAAGGCGATGTATGGTATTGGCGCTTATCTCAGCAAAAGTCTAATTGAAGCACGACTTTTACATCTTATCTATTACAGAGTGTCTCAAATCAATGGTTGTGCTTATTGTTTGGACATGCATTCGAAGGATTTGCTCGCAATAGGCGAAACTGCACAACGACTCCTAGTGCTGGATGCATGGCGGGAAGCACCTTTATTTAGTGATCGTGAATGTGCTGCATTAGAATGGGCGGAAGCTGTAACTCGGATCAGAGATGGTAGTGTAACTGACGAGGTTTATGAGATTGTCCGAAAGCAATTTTCTGAAGAGGAATTGATTGACCTAACTTTGGGAATCACAACGATTAATAGCTATAACCGTATCAATATTGCATTTCGAACTGTTGCGGGTAGTTATGTTGTTGGTCGGCATAAGGCACAGGTTAAGTAATTTATATGGTTATACAACTTAATTAATTCCTATATTCAAAAATAAAAACGATCAAGATGAAAGACTTCATATTTATATTCCGGCAAGCCAGTTATGACCATTCTAACACATCGACTGATGAAACAGACGCGCTAAATAAAAAATGGAACGATTGGATAGGTGGAATAGCTACTCAGGGAAAATTTAAGGCGCACGGCGCTCGCTTGGAAACAGCGGGTAAAGTGCTCAAACCAGGTGGGGTGATTACCGATGGACCTTTTGTAGAGATTCGAGAAAGACTAGGAGGTTTTATTGTGGTTTCCGCAGACAGTTTAGAGGAAGCGACCACCTTAGCACACGGTTGTCCTGCGCTTGATGCGGAAGGTAGTGTAGAAATCAGGCCTATACTAGCTTGACAAACAAATTATGAGCAGCACTAACTAGGGCTGCTCATGCTAATTGACTATGGAAGATAAATTTTTGAAACAGTTATTTCAGGAAGAATTCAGGAAGATGGTTGCTGTCATCAGTAAGCGTTTCGGTCTACAATATATAGAAATAGCTGAAGACATTGTAAGTGAAACATTTCTGCAGGCTACAGAAACCTGGAAAAACAAGGGTGTTCCAGTAAACCCAACCGCTTGGCTTTATGCGGTAGCTCGTCAAAAGACATTATCCTATTTCAGACGGAATAAAATCTTTGAAGAAAAAGTAATTCCTGCGCTTAATCAAAACGGAGATATTCTGGAAAATTCTGACGAGATAAACTTCTCGCAACAAAATATTAAGGATAGCCAGCTTCAAATGCTTTTTGCTATCTGCATACCTGCGATTGCCAGTGAAGCGCAAATAGGACTTGCATTACGTATCCTTTGTGGTTTCGGTATTGATGAAATTGCAGAAGCTTTCCTTTCTAACAAAGATACTATCAACAAGAGACTCTTCAGGGCCAAAGAAAAATTACGGACAGAAAGAATTCAACTGACCTTTCCTGCGGAGAACGAAATTAGTCAACGTTTAGATAATGTCTTGCGGATTATTTACCTGCTTTTTAATGAAGGATACTATTCCAGGACCCAGAATCAAATTCTCCAGAAAGACCTCTGCATAGAGGCTTTACGACTAGGTGTCATGTTAACAGAGTATGAGAAGACTAACCTTCCTAAAACCAATGCTTTGGTTGCCTTGATGTGTTTTCATTCTTCGCGTTTTGACGCGCGAGAAAATAACAGAGATGAGCTGATTCTATATGAACAGCAAAACGAAGATATGTGGGATAAAGCATTAATTAACCAAGGGATTCATTTTTTGAATATATCGGCTACAGGTGAGGAGGTTAGTACGTATCATTTGGAAGCCAAAATTGCTTACTGTCATTGTACAAAGGATGATTCAATGGAAAAATGGGAAGAGATTTTACAGCTTTATAATCATCTACTGACAATTAATTATTCTCCCAGTGCGGCCCTTAACAGGACCTTTGCTTTATATAAAGCCAACGGTGTACAGGTTGCCTTGCGTGAGGCGGAAAAATTAAAACTTGATACCAATCATTTCTATTATGTTCTGCTGGGAGAACTTTATAAAAATATAGACAAAAACAACGCGATTTCAGCTTTTGAGAGAGGAAAATCATTAGCAAAAACGCTAGCTGAACAACTGCTTATCCAGCAAAAGATAGATCAGCTTACTGAAAAAGCAAAATAGGACCGGACAATTATATGGAAATCATTATATACCACATCGGATTGAAACTTTGCCGAAGCTGCAACCCTTTTGGTAAATTAATAAAAACAAAGTAAACAATCTTTGATGGTAATAGGGGAACAACTTACAATTTCGCCCTTAACTTACGATTCCGGAAACAAGATCTGAGCCAGGATCGAAATACCCGCGGACCTGAGTATTGGCGGCTTCGATTCCTGCCGCTCCATCCTGTGCCCTGGTATATCATACAGCAATAAGCAGCAAACCGGTAAGGAGCAGTTTCCTTTTTTTAAATTGGACCTCAATAGTCCCTTCCCGGCACCACCGCTCACCCCCAGCTCTATCGTATCAGCCGGCTCATAAGTGTTGGTCTGTACGATCAGGTCGTTGATCCTTTCGGTGTTCTTCCTTTTTAGCTCGAAGTAGCCAGTGCCGTCGGTATCGGTAAAGTTACCGGTATACTGCTCGATCACCTTTGCATTTTCAGAGGCTTGCTTCCGAAATAGATGTAGCCTGAATAATCGCTCTTAACAGGTGACGAACAAGCCGTAAGGGTGCAGGCTACTGTTGTTAACAAGATCAAATTTCTCATATCACCATACTTTTTAAATAATTTTCTTAACAAACAAATCAATATTTATAATTTAGCTATGCTAAAAATATTGAAAAGGATACCGTTCGTATAAGCCTAGAGAGATCGAATTAACGGCAGAAATAAAACCATCCATTTGATCCATACTTGGCATAACTTCTTTGTCCAGTAATTTTTCCAGGTCCTGATAGAGAAAGGCCATCTGGAGAAAGCTTGAAAAGGTAACCTTAAGATCAGAAAAATAATCAAGGCCGGTATATTCGCCTTGATTATGATCATAGTAAAGGACCTCTCCGTCCCGTTTATTTAAAAACCATGCATCTCCCTGACCGGCTCTTCCGATCACCCATATCTCCTGATGTACATTCGGGAAGTTGATTTCCAGGTATCGATTTTCCTTTATAGCTTCTTCGAAGCTGAGAATGTTAATATCAGGAGTGATTTCCATGCCGTCATACTCCGACAAAAATGCACGTTAAGATGGATCAAACGATGGTAATTTAGCTCGATCCTTAACTTCTGACCTTCTCCTTTTTAGCCTTACAGATACTTCTTGTTCTGATAGTTTTTTAAACATATGATCACTGCTTATTTCCGGATACCAGAAAAACACCTGGCACGAACTAGGGACATAAATATAACTAACTTCAAAAAATTCTCTAAAAACCACTGGACGAGCTCTATGTTCTATTGTAGCTGTCATTGATCCAATGTTTTTTGTTTAAAACTACCTGATAAGCTGTAGCGGCCCGCCGGCTTTTGGACGGTAAAACATTAGCTTATAGGCATAAAAATTATTCTCTGTAAGACCCATAAAGGCCGATTTTCCTCTGAATTCTTCATCGGTTCTGATGAGCGCTACCACTTTTCCGTTCCCGTAGAATTGCATCCTGTAATGTTCCAGCTTAAAGGCCTGCTTCCTGTCCACATCTGTTTTCAACTCTTCCATCAGCTTTTTTGAGTCTGCCTGGTCGAAATACAAACTTTCGGAATGTTCCGATATGCGTAGCTCATATTTCTGTATAACGTTTTTGAAATTTTTTGTCTCGTAATCCCTGATCATATCCTTATAGTAAGATACCACTTCCTGTTCTAATGCTTTTTTATCTTCTTTGGTAAGATCGGTTCCATTTTGCCAGCCGGTCAAACTATAGGGCAATTCCACCTCGAAGGAAAGGGTATGTTCGACCGAAGGAGGAGCATGGCCCGGTACTGCCGAATATTCCTTTTCCAGCAGGATGGAATCCTTTTTGTTCTCATTCCTGACGATCCTAATCTTTACCGAATAAGACTCCGATAAAGCAGTATCAAGATTAAAGCTACTGTCAGACTTCGGCAGCAGGGTAAGCTTTAAGATATGTTTCCCGCTCTCGAGTAACAGCGGATTGACCGGGAACGAAAGAGAACTGAGACTGCCGTCATTAAAATCAGTATGAACCGGCATATCATCTATGGATGCCGAATAGGAACAGTCATTGCTGTGAATGAAGAGCCAATATCGCGGTTGGTCCTGCCGGGCATGACCGCTGTTGCTTAAGAGAACGAGAAAAAACACGCTGCAGATTAATTTCATACGTTTTTTCAATATTATGTTTATATAGACGGGTAAAGCATCATTAAAGTTACCTGCTGATTGTCAGTTTGCCACAGCCCATATAGGTTGCCCCCAAATAGCTGAAATAGATATCATGTGTGTTGCCTTCATCAGTAATATCCAGTTTGCAATTTCCAGAAGATCTGCGCAGAATGCCAAAAATATTTTTACCATGAAAAGCATAAGTATCGGAATATGCCTGCTTTTTGGATAGAAAAATGGTGTCCTTTTCTGTTCTATTTACAGCATGACAACGAAGAACCCACAGGTTGTCTTTGATCTCCAGATCCCAGAATGGCTCACTACCCTCAAAATAGCCACTGCCCTTAATGTGATCATCCCGTTGGAGTTCGCCGCTACTGGCAGCTCCTGAAAAAAAGCGATGGTATGGCACAAGTCATCAGTATGATCAGCAACCTATTTATCCTATCCATATTATTAGACCTTATGAACATTTTTTCCTGAATGTTTTCTTTGAGTAGCTAGCTGCTTTAACTTCCTAGTTTATCTATATTATTGGTTATAATCCGTTTAATTCTTTATTTTCTGTAAAAGCCAGAGATAATTAACTTGAAAATAATGAAGCAAAATTCAAGCCGTTTTTTTTTGAGGGTTTGTCATAAAAATATGTGTATTTATTACTATCCAATAACATAACCAATTAATCAGAGCAGGAGTGAGACTACCCCTGAACTGAGCCTAGGTTTTGTACATGATCCCTGTTCAGATTGACCAAATTATTTGCTTAGTCCACAGGTTTTGAAGCTGATCCATTCATTCCTACCCCTAATCTTTCCCCTAAAGTTTGTAAAACAATAAAACTCACTGATAATCAGTGAGTTTTAATAAGTCTTTGCGGAGAGGGCGGGATTCGAATTCGCGCAGTCGTTTTTTACCTCTTTTTTTGCCTGAAATTCCATGTTTTTACTATCTTTTTGCACTAAATATACCCAATTTTATCGATTTTTTGGTGGGACTTTTGGTGGGACTTTTTTGTTGTTTAATTCTGCTTTTCAGTCCGTTATTGACTTAAAATGTTCGTTATTTCATTTTAATTCAATAATGTCAATTCATATATGGTGTTTAAAATCGAATTCAAAAAGGATAAGTTTGACATTTCTATCAAAATTGGATAGGTTCCATTTTTAATTTAATATCTTTTGGATGGTTACTGAATTTAAATGTTTATTTTTTCATTTTCACTCATTTATTTCTATTCAAAAATGCTGTTAATTATCGAATTCAAAAAGTAAATCTATCTTTTAAATGCAAACGGAGGTATTTTTCAAAACAAGGACTATGACCTGCAACTGAAGAATAAACTGGCTTTATATAAATAACCTATACAAACACGTTTCCTTCCAGCTTTAATTTAATATCTTTAAGATGATTGAAAAACTGGGAAGTTTAACTTACTTGCGATCATACGGGAAATTGAATTCTTTATTATTATATCTTCAATCTTTGCCTTTTAAATAATTGCGAGCGTTAGAATTATCAGGGTTAAGTTCAAGGGATTTTTTATAATTGATTATGGCTTTTTCCTGATAACCCAATGTTGCTAATATCTCCCCATAACTGTCATATACATTCCAGCTATTGGGAAATAGAGTAGTATTTAACTTGAAAACTTGTAAAGCTTCGTCTTTCTTATCATGTTCTAAAAGTTGATAACCCCAAGAATTTATTTCGTCTTCTGTTAATGTAAAGTTCTTGTTTTGCTTCCCTACTTTTTTATAAATATTATTAACATTTTTAAAATCATTTTTTGTGAGTTCTTGACGTAATAATTTTAAA
Organism: Sphingobacterium sp. GQ94; assembly: GCF_059758715.1. NCBI lineage: Bacteria > Pseudomonadati > Bacteroidota > Sphingobacteriia > Sphingobacteriales > Sphingobacteriaceae > Sphingobacterium > Sphingobacterium sp. GQ94. Next base: position 16,351 of record NZ_JCAXEC010000020.1, on the reverse strand, counting down.
TTTTCACTCAATCCAAATCCATTTTCGGATTTCATATCCGGAATATAAAAACCGGCTATCTCGTCAATAAACCATTCAGGATTTGAACCTTGTAGATTTGATAAAACAACGATGGATAAATCATCCTGAGGATATACAAATAATGTAGACCGCATTCCACCAACAGGAGCCACGGCAGGATGTTCTTCTCTAACTACTGTTGGCCATCCCAAAGCATAGCCATTTGTTAACTTATTAAAGCCTCCTATTTCTCCACTATTTAATCTTGCTGTGGTAAACATTTGATCGATACTTGCTTTACTAGTCAGTAGTTTTCCGCTTTGCAATGCGATAAGCCATTTACTTAAATCTTCGGCAGTAGTGATAATACCTGTAGCAGTTCTAAAAAATAAAGGGAAAGTGGCAAAAGCATTATGCAGTTTTCCATCATTTATCCATTTTCCACTGTCATTATAAATAGTCGAATATGAATTTGAATTATTTGGAATAATGTCGTTAGAATCTCCGAATTGCGTGGATTTCATACTACAGGGTTTAAACTGATTTTCCGCAATAAACTGTGTAAAATGTTGTCCACTTATTTTGTTAATTATTCTCCCCAAAATATAATAACCTGTTTGATTGTAACTGAATCTTTCTCCAGGGGCGAACTCCATTGGTAGCTTTTTCACCAGTTCCCAGTTTTCATTTTCTGTACCATCACCTAACACTTGTTCTTTTTCATCTATATTGTTTGGAAGTCCAGAAGTGTTACTCAATAACTGTTCAATCTTTATTGACTTCCATTCGTTGGGAATATCAGAAATATAAAGGGAAATGGGATCTTTCACGTTTAGTTTTCCTTGTTCCTGCAATTGCATAATTGCTACACCAACAAACGCTTTGGTCATAGAATTAATGGAGAAAGTGGTCTTTGAATTTGTAGTAACTTGATGTTCTAAATTTGCAAACCCATAGCTCCCCAACTTTTCTAATTTCCCTTTTTTCACAATGGACAACTGAAGTCCCGGGATTTTGAGTCGTTCCATTTTTTCTTGTATAAATGCATCAATGCTATCTGAGGTGATTTGAGCGTTTAACGGAAGTGAAAAAGCTATTATAAATGAGAACAAAACAATAATTATTGTATTCAATAATACCTTCATTGGATTTGTTTATATTTAAAGATAACAATATTTTAATTTATACGGACGTTTTAAATTTGCCACTACTGTCCAAACGACTTATCTCAGCCTTCGTGACCTGTATATACGTACACTGCTTTCCTTGTAAATACAACCATAATTATTACGCAAGCGGGCTGTAACCAGTCTACAACAATAAATAGTGGTTCCTGTAAATCAATATGAAACATAACCTGTTAATTTTGATCTTTGCAAGATTACAAAAGAAGCCTGATCAATTTTAATTAGTTCAATATTGGATTTGGACAAATAAGGAGGCAACTAACCTGTTATCGAAAACGAAAAAGAACCAAAACGACAAAAGAATATTTTTCAATATAACCTATTATTGGTTTGTATAGTAACCAAAAAAAGGTTACATTTGTAATATCATAAAAGATGAACTCATGCACGTAACCATAGAAGATGAATATTTGGTAAACTTGATCAGGGGCGTAAGGCAGAAACCTAAATACCCTATCAACGTCCAGCATAAGTTTATTATGAGAATTAGCCAAATTCGTACTGTTGAAAACGAAAACTACCTTAGAGGTATCAAATCGTTGCACTTTGAAAAGCTTAGCGGTGACAGGGCGGGTAAGTACTCTATCCGCGTTTTGGATGGATGGCGAATTATCTTTAGGATAGAGAAGGAAGAAATTAAAATATTGATTATCGAAGAATTGAGTAATCATTATAAAAAATAGGAATAGGTATGTATAACGTTATGGACAAAGATGGAAACGCTTTAAAAGTTAAAGCTTTCCACGTCGGAGAGTATCTTAGGGAAGAAATAGAAGAAAGAGGGTTGGTAAAAAAAATCGTAGCTGAAAAGGTTGGTATACTGCCCACCCATTTATCGGAAATTTTGAACGGGAAAAGAAATGTTAGCGTTAAGATAGCCGTCAAATTGGAAGAAGTTTTAGACGGTATCCCAGCAGATTATTGGCTTTCTCTACAAATGCAGTTTGAAATTCAGGAAACTAAAGAAGAGTTAATTTTAGCTTAATAAATATAAGGGATAGGGTTCTAACTAAAGCGAGATTTAAAAATGGGGAAGTCTACCAATGAATGTTAAAGGGATTAATATTTGGTGTTCAAATACATAATCTTATTGTTTAGGGACTCTGCTACTTAGCTTCATTTCAGGTTTTCCTGCACATTCTGGGAGTGTAACTCAAACTGTGTCATTGGATAATTAACCTAATTCTAAAAGCCTCTATCCAGCTTGAGCCTATCTCCAAATTTAATATAAAGTTGAGATATCGTCAAGCCCCAGTTGTGCATCGGCATTGTCCACTTTTTAGAGATATCCTTTATTATCAGAAACATTAACTTCATAAGAGCTTGTTCAGAACTGAATGCACCTTTAGACTTCGTAATTTTACGGACCTGACGGTGCATTCCTTCAATAGGATTAGTGGTGTAAATAGTCCTGCGAACCTGTTCATCGTATTCGAAAAAAGTAGATAAGTTGACCCAATTGTCCAGCCAGGATTTAGCAGCAATTGGGTATTTCTTGCCCCATTTCTCTTCAAAGACAAGTAGGTTTTCGTAGCCCACTTCTTCGTTAACAGCTTTGTAAACGGGCTTCAGATCTTCAATAACGGCTTTTTTATCCTTTTCGGTAACATAGCGCATACTTGATCTGATCTGGTGAACAATACATAGCTGAACTTTAGTTTTTGGGAAAATAGCTTCAATAGCTTCGGGAAAACCTTTCAAACCATCGATACAAGCAATTAGAATATCTTCGACACCACGCTGTTTTAAGTCTGTGAGAACAGATAACCAAAACTTTGCACCTTCATTCTCTGAGCTATAAAGACCTATCAGATCTTTACGTCCATCCATACCTACACCTATATTATAAATAGCCCTAGATTCAACTGTATCATTCTGGCGTATTTTATAGTGCATGCAGTCTAAGAAAACAAAAGGATATACCACTTCCAATGGACGAGTTCTCCATTCATTTACTGCGGGCATGACACTTTCTGTGATACGGGATATTTCGGTAGCAGAAATATCCATAGCGTACATCTCACGAATAAAATCGCTGATAGCACGTGTACTCATGCCTTTGGCATACATACCAAGAACATGCCCTTCTAGCTGTTCTGTAATAAAAAGCTGACGCTTGGGAACTACTTTAGGTTCGAATGTACCAGACCTATCACGCCCGGATTCTAGTTCAAAAGTACCGGTATTAAGACCTCGAACTGTCTTTTTTGTCTTTCCATTGCGACGATTAGAGCTACCGGAGGCCTTCTCCTCTTGAAGATGATTCTCTAGCTCTCATCCATCATAGACTCCAGTAAATGCTTCATTAAGGGTGCCAAAACGCCGTCGTTGGGAGATAGACTCTTGCCGTTGTAGAGACCTTGCATGGCTTCCTCTTTGAAGCGTTCAAAGTCGAATGGGGTCTTTTCTTTCATGACCATGTCGTTTGAATAATTAAATATAAAAAATCTTATTAAATTATTCCGTTGACACAGTTCACGTTACAGTCTCTTTATGTTTGATCCATTTATAAAAATCTTAGATGTGTTGGTCATAAAGTTCTGGGAACAGTTTAAATATTATTGTCTGTTTGGGAGAGTGGTCAATATCTTGCTATTTACCAATGTGTTATTAGGCTGGTTTACAACTGGGATTAGGGTCTCTATATATTGAGGCTTTTTTTAGTATGCTAAATTTTCAATAAACAAGGTTAGTTACTTAGAGAAGTTACTCTAATATCGTAATTTCATAAACATCAATGTCCATATGTTATGTACAGTTTACTGATTTAATTGATGCTCTAGTTTCTGAATTTTTGATTTTAACATGTCATTAAATTCTACTCCATCAAATCCATGAGTAACTCTTGCATGACAATTAGGACAGATAGCAGATACATTCAGTGGAGAGTCGCCTCCACCATTTTTTAACTCTATCATGTGGTGCACTTCTAAATAAGGTTGTCCATTTCTTTTTAAAAATGGAGCATCACTCTCACATCCTTCGCATTTTCCTCTAGCTCTAGAAAGAGCATAAGTTTTAATCAAATCCGAACGTTTAATATTAGAAGTTAAACTTTCTGGCGTATTTTCTGGCAACTCAATAGCATTTTTATAAGCTTTATCTCTAAAATCTTCAAATTTTATCAAATTGGGTTCTATGTTAAATTCTTTTTCTATGTAATCATAGGCTCTATCACTAGCAGTGTTTAATTTAATGGCTTGAATGATTTTTTTTGGGATAAAATCCTCTACCTTGTTAATACTACTATCGGTTGCAACAAGATAAGGATTTCCAAAAGGCTGCCCGTTTTTTGTTTTTTGAGATACCTTCACATCCGCTCTAAATCTAGTACCAATAGGATTTTCTTCTCTCAGATTTCGTGGAAATTCAACTCTAACATCTCTATCGAAATATTCCAAAGGTCTTACACGAGGTCTTGTTGAGCTTTCTCCTTTAATCGTTTCCAATAAGACTCCTTCAAATCTATCACCAACCAAAAGTGTTGTTTCCATGTTCAGTTCATTAATTGTACATAACAGATGTATTAGCGAAGCTAATATATCAAAAGTTTCACTACCTAAACACGGGAGTCTACCTATATAGCAAATAAAGTCAAACTAAGTCTTTATTAAAATTTAAAATAAATCATAGTTTATTTTACTACTGTAATCGGTAAATATTATTATTTCTACCAAAAGTGCTGCACTCTAAGGGCTCTTACCCAATTTCGATGCTTTCTTATTTACAAATTGCAAAACATGCTTTATAATTGGCCCAGATACATACGTAGCAAATAATATATCAGTAATTCCCATTATATGGAACAATAGAGTGGCCTCTCCTCATATAACTTTAAACATATTATCGAAAAACAAATATGTAGTTCGTAGCCAGGAGCCCACAATCGTAATAAAAAAGTTTTAAAGTTATTGTTTGAAGACTATTTTCTTGGGAATATTACTTAGTTTCATTACTCGTTCGTAATAATTTATTATACCTAAAGCTTTGGGAGTCATTTTTTCTGTTTCGTTAAAAGAATCAATTTTTATACGATAAGCTGAATCTAATTTTAAACCATTGTTTTTTACTATAACTTGAGTCACCTTTGGTTCTTTAGTTTGATAAAATGTTTTGTTGTGACTTATTCTGAATCCATTTAATGTAATGATTTTAATGATTTCAGGGATAAGGTGTTTAAAGTCATTTTTAGAAGAAAATGTAATGTCATCTACAAAAGTGGTAAAGGTAAGTTCATTTTGATCCGCATATGTCTGTAGTTTAGTTCCAACATTTGTAAAGACTAAGTTTGCAATATAAGGAGAAGTGTGGGTTCCTTGTGGTAGCATACCCTTGTAGGTTGTTAATTTAGTCAAAAGGCTTGCTGTTGAAGGTGCAAATTTATATTTGATAAACATATCATTAACCTGTGAATTAGTAATTCCAGGATAATACCCTCGCAAATCAGTGTTAAAGAAAAATTTATTACCCTGATGCTTTTTAGCATTTAAAATGTTATCCCTTTTCTTCACTCCACCAAAGGCATATTTTGGTAAATTTATGCAGGATAATATTTTATGTAAAATAGATTTCTGTATTTTTTTTAGTTGGCCCACGGTTGGATAAATATCCCTTGAACGAGGTTTATTATTTTTGTCAAAAACTTGATTTCCGTTTTTATCTAATTTAGGAGTCGATTTTAAATAATAGTATCCGTCTAAATTACGCAAAATAGAGTCTACTTTCTTTTGGTCGGTACCTAAAACCTTTAAAAGTTTAGGAGTATCTAACATTATATCTAACTAAATGAGTCGACCATTCCTTTAATCGATGGTAGTAAAATTTCAAAAGCTTCCCTTTTTTCAGCTTCTACATCTTCAGAAGTCATAGAACGGAAAAAAAGAATAGGTAGGGGGGTGTCAAGACTATGAGCTATAGCTTTAAGAGAGCTAATTGTCGCTTCTTTTGAATTATTTTCAATCTTGGAAAGATATGCTTGTGTTATATGAGCTTTTTCAGCCAGCTCATTTTGTTTAAGCCCTTTTTTCTTTCTCAACTCTTTTATAGTAGTACCAATATCCATAGTAATATTATTTTTGAAAAATGTAGGAATGTTAGTCGATGAATAAGTCAATAAGATGTTTTGCATTAGAGAAAAATCGCATAAGTGTCATTAAGACTTTAAGATTTTCTTCTTTTATCATCGGATCTGAGGGGCGGTGAACTTTTGTTTCCTCTAATCTCGTGATGCAATCTTCTAAAAGATCTTTTTCTTCAACTGAAAACGAACAACGGTCGTTTGAAAGGATGCTTCTTATACCTTGTATAAGGTCATCTGAGCTTCTAAAGCTTTTTTCTGTCATTATTTGTAAATTTAATTAAGGCACTATTGCCTGCTCAAATCAATAATGGGTAATTAAATTCATAAACGTTGTTCGTTTGTTCCATTCCTACAATATCCTGCTCCAATCAAAAAAAAGTCTAATTAAATCAGATTAAATCATCATCTACATAGAGTATTATACTCTGCTTTTGATAATTATGGGTTTATCACTTTCCGCTACATTTCTATAGAGGATTAATATCTTGAAGAATAAAGTTTTTATTCATCACTGATTATAGTATTCTAATGTTGTCCTGCTTCATAGTGTTTTGTGATGAATTCAGTATAGTTGTTGGTTGGATTCATCAAAGTACATCTGTTGCTGGGTTTAGTTGTTGTAGTGATGAGCTAGTGCTCCCCAAATGCCCTTGAGGGTTGTATATATTAATTGATATATACTTTAGACGTTTGAATATTAACTACCGTTGCTTTTCAAAGCTTTTCAAAGAACTTATGATACAAATATATAAAATATTCCTGTCAGAGCAAATTTTATTTAAAAATATATTCTGTAGTGATATTTTTTCTGAAGGAAATTTTACAAAGTAATCCTAAAAATAAACAATAGCACAGATGCATCAGCAGAATCATTCAATGCTAAATTGAAATCATTTAGAAGTATATTTCGTGGAGTGAGATATTCAATTCTTTCTTACAGAGTAATGAATTAAATGCTTGATATTTACTATTCGCCACGAATTTCGTATGATCCTGCTACTCTATAATTTGGTGGGGCTATTAACTATTTAAAAAAGGTAAAACCCGCTGATTTTCAGCGGGTTTTAATTTGTCTTGGCGGAGAGGGCGGGATTCGAACCCGCGGTACCGTTTCCAGTACGACAGTTTAGCAAACTGTTCCTTTCGGCCACTCAGGCACCTCTCCGTGTTTCGACAGTGCAAACATAAAGCAAAAATTTTACTATACAAAGTTGAATAGTCGAAAATTTTAACATTTTAAGCTTTAAAATGTCAACCTTCTGAATGTCAATCTATTTTTTTTAATTGTCCTTTTTTTTGCTTAAATCATAATCAATACGAACATGATGAATACTTTTGAGCATTGATTTAAATATTTTTGCAGATTCAGTAATATCGCGCATAGTAATATTAGCGTTTGCAAATTGTCGCTGAAGTACTTTATGATCTATAATCATATCCACTAAATTATTTATGGATTCCTCCGTTGGTTCTTTTAATGATCTAGAAGCAGCTTCTACAGAATCAGCAATCATAAGCACGGCAGTCTCTTTAGAAAAAGGTACCGGCCCAGGGTATTTAAAGTTGGATTCATCAATTACTTTGTCTGGGTTAGCCTTTATTGCTAAATTATAAAAATAATCAACCTTAGTTGTCCCATGATGTGTTCGAATAAAATCGATGACCACCTCAGGCATTTGATGTTTTCTAGCCATTTCAATTCCTTTAAGAACATGAGAAATGATAATCTGCGAACTCTGTTCTGGTGTAAGTTCTGAATGAGGGTTGTCATTTGTTTTTTGGTTCTCGATAAAATAAAGAGGGTTTATCATTTTACCAATATCATGATAAAGTGCACCTGCGCGAACAAGTAATGGATTTCCGCCGATTTTATAAATCGCTGCTTCAGCTAAATTAGCAACCTGAAGAGAATGTTGGAACGTTCCTGGAGCTTTTAGAGATAATTCCCTTAACAATCTAGAATTGCTATTTGTCAGTTCCATTAAGGTAAGATCCGATACAATTCCAAAAAGTTTTTCAAATGCATAAATCAAAGGATATGCTAATAGAGTTAAACCAACACTCACTGTAAATGGTAATAAATCTTGCCAATAAATGGTTGAAAAGGAACCATTTCTGGTAAGAACCAAGCCAACATAACCCAAGGTATAAGTCGCCATAATAATTACTGTAGAAACTAAAAATTGTTCTCTTTTTACTAATGTTTTGATGCTATATATTGCTACCATTCCGGCAGAAAACTGTAAAAAAACAAAGTCAAAACTATTGGGCACAAATAGACCAGCAATCAACACCATTAGTATATGGATGTTTAAAGCAATCCTGGTGTCAAATAGCAATCTGAAGATAATTGGTACACTACAATACGGTATGAAATATAGACTTGGTATTTTGACTTTTATAGCCCAACTCAAAACACCTAACATGACCAATATAACTAGAAAAATAATAAATAATAATCGATTATTGTTGAAGATATCTTTTCGAAAAAAGTACAGAAAGACCATTAATAATCCCATCGCTAATGAAATCAAAATGAAATGGCCAAATGCAACGAGGTTTTGTTCGCCACTTATTCGGGACTCATCTTCAAAAACTCTACGAAGCGATTCTAGTTTTTGATAAGCTTCATTGTTAATAATTTTTCCTTCCTCAGCAATTAATTCATCCTTTTGGACCATGCCCCTTGTTGTTGAAATGTTTGCTAAGGCTGTTTGTTCAACCTTGTTAGTTTGGCTTTCGTTGAACACAAAGTTAATGGTAATGTAATTTTTGAGTACCTCAGCAAGCCATGCCTTATGTTCAATCAATTTGTTTTTTTCAAGGGCACCGCGTACGTAATGATTAGCAGCTTGAATAGTAAAGCAATCAACAGTATTTTTCTGCTGAGCAATATTATCATGAACTAGTACAAAATTATACTCCATGGAAGTCGGGTCATTTTTTAACGAATCACTGCCCTTAACTTGATACCTGTTGTTTAGCGAGAGTACTCCTCTTTTGTAGATATATTCAAGCAAGGCATTTCCGACTTGCCGATAATCATTCATGTTGGTTGAATTGACAGAATCCATTTGACTAGATTGCCATTTTTCACTAAGATCTGTGTTAAATTGATCTATTTGTTCTTTACTAGCAACATCATTCAGATTATATATGGGTTGAACTGTGTTTAGAATATATTGTCGGTCTCGTGCAAGCTCTTCTGAAGTCTTGAGAATAGCGAAGTTATATGGAGAAATTAAATTTTCGTGATTCCACGGCTTTCCTTTTTGATATTCATAACGGAAACGAGGTTGTTTAGGTAAAAAAATACAGATAAGCACAATTGTAAAAATCAACATGCCATATTTCCATATCGATGAATTTTGCTGTAATGTACCTTTGGGGTAGTTTATCTTTAATTTTGCCACGTTCTGAATTTAAGACCTCTAATCAAACAAATGTAGTTATTTTACCGCAAATGAGCCTGTTTATTGAGAGTATCAATAATATAACGTAAAAAAAAGCTGCTTAAGGTATTGGGTACGTAATTAGGCGTAGGTAATAAGGAGTAAAAAAATGAATGTAAAATCTGAAGTTGTTGCATTAAAATAATTGGTTGTATGTTAACCCGATAATACTTTATTATCTTTGCAAAAAAAATAAAGTCATGTCCTCACAAAAGCATTTAATTGCACCTTCAATTTTAGCAGCAGATTTTGCTAAACTTTATGATGATATTCAAATGGTCAACCAAAGTGAAGCCGATTGGTTTCATATTGATATCATGGATGGCGTTTTCGTTCCAAATATTTCATTTGGTTTTCCGGTTATGCAAGCAATTGCAAGGCATGCTAAAAAACCTTTGGATGTTCATTTGATGATTGTAGACCCTGATCGCTATTTGATGACTTGTAAAGACAATGGAGCAGAGATCATTACAGTTCATTATGAAGCATGTACTCATCTTCATAGAACTTTAGCAGCTATAAAAGAATTGGGTTGCAAAGCCGGTGTTGCTTTGAATCCTCACACACCTGTTTCATTGTTAAACGATGTGATCCAAGATATTGATTTGGTATGCTTAATGTCTGTAAATCCAGGATTTGGCGGTCAGAAATTCATTGAGCGCACATATTCTAAAGTTAAAGAGCTTAGAGAAATTGCACAAAAGAATAATACAGATGTGTTAATTGAAATTGATGGGGGAGTTGTATTAGCAAATGCTGGTAGTTTGTTATTGGCAGGTGCTGATGTATTAGTCGCAGGAAGCTTTGTTTTCAGTGCTGAAAATCCTAAGGAAACTATTCAGGCTTTAAAAGCAATTGATCCATTTCGAGAGAGTGTCTGATTTGTTTGTTTAGAATATTTCCAAATTAGTATGCGGTGGCATAAATGCAAGTTAAACTATGTTTTTTTTGTATTTTTGTCTAATTGGCTCGACCAAAGAGCTTAAGAGTTATAGTAAAAAAATAAATCATTAAACTAAAAATAAATGGCTTTTGATATAGACATGATCAAAAAGGTTTATTCTCAATATGATGAGCGTATTAATGCAGCTCGTCAACTTGTTAATAAACCATTGACTTTATCTGAGAAAATTTTGTACGCTCACCTTTGGAATGGTAATGCTACAGAAGCTTATGAGCGTGGTAAATCTTATGTTGATTTTGCACCCGACCGTGTAGCAATGCAAGATGCTACTGCACAGATGGCATTATTGCAATTTATGCAAGCCGGCCGACCTCAAGTGGCAGTTCCTTCGACGGTTCACTGTGATCACTTGATTCAGGCTCGTGATGGAGCAGATAAAGATTTAAGCCGTGCAAAACAAGAAAGCTCAGAAGTGTTTAACTTCTTGAGCTCTGTTTCAAATAAATACGGTATTGGATTTTGGAAACCAGGAGCTGGTATTATTCACCAAGTAGTTCTTGAAAATTATGCATTCCCTGGTGGATTAATGATCGGCACAGACTCACACACTGTAAATGCAGGTGGTTTAGGTATGGTTGCTATCGGTGTTGGTGGAGCAGATGCATGTGATGTAATGGCTGGGTTACCTTGGGAGCTGAAATTTCCAAAACTAATAGGTGTTAAATTAACTGGAAAACTGTCTGGATGGGCTGCCTCTAAAGATGTTATCCTAAAAGTAGCCGGTATTTTAACTGTTAAAGGTGGTACCGGTGCGATTGTAGAGTATTTTGGTGAAGGTGCTGAATCTTTATCATGTTCTGGAAAAGGTACGATATGTAATATGGGTGCTGAAATTGGAGCAACAACTTCAACCTTCGGCTATGACGCATCTATGGAGCGTTATTTACGTGCTACAGGTCGTGCAGAAGTAGCAGATGCTGCAAATGCAATTAAACAACATTTGACTGCAGATCCGGAAGTTTATGCTAATCCTGAACAATATTTCGATCAAGTAATTGAAATCAATCTATCTGAACTAGAGCCTTCCTTGAACGGCCCTTTTACACCAGATTTATATACTCCAATTTCACGTATGCGTGAAGAATCTGTGAAAAACGGATGGCCAACGAAAGTGGAATGGGGATTAATTGGTTCTTGTACTAACTCTTCATATGAAGATTTGTCTCGTGCAGCCTCCATTGCTAAACAAGCGGTGGACAAAGGCTTAATAACGAAAGCTGAATTTGGTATTAACCCAGGTTCTGAACAAGTTCGTTATACGGCTGATCGTGACGGTTTCTTAAAAACTTTTGAAGATCTAAATGCAACGATTTTCACTAATGCATGTGGACCATGTATTGGAATGTGGGATCGCGCTGATGCGGATAAGCAAGAAAAAAATACAATCGTACATTCTTTCAACCGTAATTTTGCTAAACGTGCCGACGGTAATCCAAACACTTTTGCTTTTGTAACTTCTCCAGAAATGGTAGCAGCAATTGCAATATCAGGTGATCTTGGATTCAATCCATTAACCGATACGTTAACCAATAAGAATGGAGAACAGGTTAAATTGGATCCTCCTACTGGATTTGAGTTACCAGAAAAAGGGTTTGCAGTAGAAGATCCTGGATATCAAGCTCCTGCTTTAGATGGGACTGGTATTAGTGTTGATGTTTCACCTTCTTCTGACCGACTTCAGTTGTTAGAACCATTCTCAGCTTGGGAAGGTACTGATCTTTTGGGGTTAAGATTGTTAATCAAAGCGAAAGGAAAATGTACTACTGATCATATTTCTATGGCTGGCCCATGGTTGAAATATCGTGGTCACTTAGATAACATTTCTAATAATATGTTGATTGGTGCTGTTAACTATTTTAATGATAAAACAGACCAAGTAAAAAACCAAATTACTGGTGAATACGGTCCTGTTCCTGCTACTCAACGTGCATATAAAGCACAAGGGATTGGTTCGATCGTAATTGGTGATGAAAACTACGGTGAGGGATCATCCCGTGAACACGCGGCCATGGAGCCTCGCCACTTAGGAGTTCGTGTTGTACTTGTGAAATCATTCGCTCGTATTCATGAAACCAATTTGAAGAAACAAGGTATGTTGGGTCTGACTTTCGATAATAAAGACGATTACGATAAAATTCTTGAGAATGACGTGATTGATTTAATTGGTCTGACAGAGTTTGCTCCAAACAAATCTTTGACTCTTGTATTGCATCATCAAGACGGTACGAGTGAAAGTATTGTAGTGAACCATACGTATAATCAGCAACAAATTGAATGGTTTAAAGCTGGTGGCGCGTTGAATATTATTCGCTCCAACCAGAAATAAATGATTATTTAGAATTTAATATTTATTTATATAAAAAAGGATGCTTTCTATGAGAGCATCTTTTTTTTGGTATCCCGTCTTGCAAAAAACACCTTGTTTTTGATTTTAAGTAAAATCAGTAGATTTGCTATACCTAATGAATATAAAATGGTAAAGTCGATGCTGAAAGTTTTCCCACTTATCTCTTTAATTTTAACAATGAATAATTTACATCTATCTGCCCAGAAAATTAGATACGAGCTGGATCCAAAGAAGAACACAACGCTCACCTATGAGGAATTAATTGAAATATATCAGAATATCGTTAAGGGCCGAAAGGACGCAAAGTTGATTGAGGTTGGATTAACCGATGTAGGGAAACCGCTAAAACTTTTAATTTTATCTAAAAACGGTGATTTTAATCCTCAAAGTATCAAAAATAAAGGGAAGTCTGTTTTATTTATGAATAATGGTATCCATCCGGGTGAACCTGAAGGTATGGATGCCTCGGTCATGTTTGTAAGAGACTTATTGCTGAAAGATGAGCTACCTGAGCATGTGGTGATTTGTGTTATTCCGGTTTATAATATCGCAGGCATGATTAACAGGGGCGTCTCTAGGGCAAATCAGAATGGACCACAAATGTACGGCTTTAGAGGCACCCTACAACATTATGACCTTAATCGTGATTTTATAAAAGCCGACACTAGAAACTCTATGTTATTTCAAGAAATTTTTAGTCTTTGGGATCCTGATGTTTTCTTTGATACACATACAAGTAATGGTGCAGATTACCAGTATGTTATGACTTTGATAGAGACTCAAAAGGATAAATTTCATCCAGAGCTTTCCAGCTACATGAACGAGAAGTTTACTAAACCCCTTTATCAAAAGATGAAATCCCTAGGATTTCCAATGATTCCCTATGTAGACCCAAAAGATGAAACTCCAGAATCAGGGTTGGTATCTTTTTTAGAAAGCCCAAGGTATTCTACAGGATATGCAGCTTTACATAACACCATAGGGTATATGCCAGAAACGCACATGTGGAAAACCTATCAAGAGAGAGTCGAGTCAACTTATGCCTTAATGCAGAGTCTTTTAGAAGTTTGTATAAAAGAGTCAAAAACGTTAGTTGATTTAAGAAAACGGGTTAAACAGTCCGTTTCAAAACAAGAGTATTTCCCGGTTGCCTGGACATTAGATGAACAAATAGTCGATTCTATTTCATTTATGGGTTATCAAGCATTTCATAAAAAAAGTCAAGTGAGTGGACACAATAGATTATATTACGATAGAAGCAAAACGTATACAAAAGAAGTACCATATTACAGTTCTTATAAGCCATCCATAATCATTAAAAAGCCAAAAGCGTATATTATTCCCCAAAGTTACGACAGAATTATAACCTTAATGCAAGCAAATGCTGTCGAGATGAGACAATTAGAAAGCGATACTGTAATGGAGGTTGAAATGTATTACATTGGTTCATATAAAACACAGTCAAATCCTTACGAAGGGCATTACCCGCACTATAGCGTTGAGGTTAAACCAAAGTTAATGAAACGAAATTTTTTTGCAGGTGATTGGATGATAGAAGTAAATCAACCAATTAACCGGTACATCGTTGAAACTCTTGAACCTCAGGGAACAGATTCTTTTTTTAATTGGAACTTCTTCGATGCAATTCTCTCGCAAAAGGAATATTTTTCAGACTATATATTTGAGGAAGAGGCTGCGAGGATACTCCAAGAAGATAACGAACTCTCAGCAGCGTTGGAGCTTGCAAAAAAACAAAATTCTAAACTTGCTGAAAGCGCTAAGGCTCAATTAGATTGGATTTATAAAAAATCAATTTACTATGAGGATTCGCACATGCTTTATCCAGTTGGGAGGATTATTAATTAATAAAAGGATATTTTTTTTCGATAGGAATTGTTGTTGACAATAGGCTGTCATTCTCGAGGATTATATTTGAATTAGTAAATCATTTAAAAGAATTCAATATGAGCAATACAGCATTTATCACTAGAGACGAATTTTTAAACCATTGGCAAGGACATCGCGGTTTAACGAGGCGTACAATTGAAAAATTTCCAGAAGAAGAGTTATTCAGTTTCAGCGTGGGTGGGATGCGTCCATTTTCTGAGCTAGTTAAAGAATTATTAACCATTGCACTTCCAGGCTTAAAAGGAATCGTTAACAAAACTGAGGAAGAGCTTTCTCATGAAATTATGATTAATTCAAAAGCTGAAATGTTAAAATTATGGGACGATCAAACTCCTTTAATTAATGAATATTTCAATAAAATCAAAGATGAAGAATTCCATGAAGTCCTAAATTTATTTGGCATGTATAAGAATGCTAATTATGGAAGTATTTTGTACTTTTTTGATAATGAGATTCATCATCGAGCTCAAGGCTATGTTTATCTAAGAGCATTGGGTATTGAACCTCCATTTTTCTGGGAAAGAGTCTAATCCTAAAAATGTCTTCTAGATCGATCTAGAAGACATTTTTATCTTTTTAAGATTCAGTTATTTCGCTTTAAAAACTGAATTTACTTCGGTAATTTTCCATCCGTCTTTATCCTTTTCCATCGTTACAAAATCCGTTCTTTTAAAATTTTTGAAATCTAAAACAACTTTTGAGAGACTATAATTTCCTGATTTTTCAATAATCTGATAATCGACATCACAATTATAGGATGTTCCTTTATTTGATTTAATATATTTAATATAATCTTTTTTTGAAACAGGAGCTTGATTTGATTTGGTATTAAATTTTTGTGTGAAGTCTTCACTAAATAGCTCATCGATAAAAATTGTGTTACCTTTTACAGTACTGTTGATATATTCATCAACAATATTTTCCACGACCGATTTGTTTAAGACTTCCTTTTCTTTATCTATAGCAAATCCTGAGATTGAAGAAGTAATTAATAGACCTGCTAATGCGAATGTTTTTGCGAGATTATTCATGATAGTTTTTTTAGTGATTAGTATCTGTTTAATTTTTATTTCTATACTCCAAATATAGAACGGGATTAAAAGATTTACCACCTAGAAAAGGCCAACACAAATACTTACTCGGTCAAAGTACATCCTTTTTCGGTAAAATAATTATAAAGGTTGTCTAGCTTTTTTACCGAGAAAATGACAAAATACATATGGACAAGAATATTTCTATTTGAAGGACGAAGGGATTCATTTACAATAGTAGAACTCTATTATACTTTGCTTCTAAGAAGTCCTATGATTTATCAACTTAAAGATTCTGGATATTCCTCTAGCTAAAGATTTCATTGATTAACACAAGATGATTGCAAAACGTTTTCATCTGGGAATAATGCTAGGAATGTTG